>JACIVX010000002.1 GCA_014361295.1 Methanomassiliicoccales archaeon
CAGTCACGTAACAGTCTGGGAGGCCGTCCAAAAACTCGCAGAAGCAGTTTACAAGCCAAAAATCCTCGCAGTCAAAAAACAGCGAAACTTCATCGCAGTGATACTGTCAGGATAACTGGGGCATCACCTCTTGAAGCCACTCAGTCACATCACCAGGCGGACAACCAAACCGAGAATGAAACCTAACAAAATTATACCAGAACGCAAACAGAAAAACAAACCTGTGAACCCTCCTCCAGTCTCTAGCCCTGAAATTATTCCAGAAACGCTTTGTTCTTTCTTTTAAAGTCCTGAACCAGCGTTCAATACAGTTCCTCGGCCCGAAGGTTACGTGAACAAAATCCAGTCCAAGGGATTTAAAAGCAGACTTGTACCACTTCCCACCATCAACCAGAAAAACAGGCTGTCCTTTGCAGGATTTCAAAACAACCAGAATGAAGTCTCTAGCAATCCACCAGTTTCTGGTTGTTGTAATCCAGACTGCGAGAACTTCCCTGCTCTCAACGTCAAGTGCAGCCCAGAGAAATCTCTTCTCCCCGTTGATTTTTACGACAGTCTCATCAACTGCGATAAAATTCCTCTGTTTTCTTACTGCGAGGAGTGTTGGCTGGTAAACTGCTTCTGCTAGTTTTTGAACTGCCTCCCAGACTGTTGTGTGGCTGATTTTGAGGATTTTTCCGACTTGTCTGTAGCTGAGGCCTCGCAGGTATAGTTCTACTGCTCTGATTTTCTTTTCTGGTGGGATTTTGTTGCGGCGAAAAGGTTTTAAGACTGAAATCAGTGAGTATAGAATGCTCTCAGCCTTCATTTCTCTCCCTTCTTTTTCTGAAAAATTATCAGAAACTTAAACCTAACGCCCTACCGCTTATCCTAACAGTATCTTGTTACTATAAGATAGATTTTTAAAGGCTGAAACCAATAAGTACTAATAGCTTCAACCTGCACTTTCTAAGTAACAACTTAAACTTCCAAAATAAAATCTCTGAGGGGAAGGAAATTGTATCTAAAAACCTCAATAGTGCTAATAATGATAATCCTGCTGAGTTCTTCAGGCCTGGTTAGCTCAGACCCCCTGCAGAATCAAAACCACAGAATCCTGTTTATCTGTAGTGATCTTGGAGATGTTATTCTGGCAAATTCCTTTGGTGATAACGTTGATATCATTTATCTTGGCAAAGATCTTCCGGACGACCGTTCCACCCTCTCTGATATTCTGTATCTCTCAAGATACGATGAAATCTGGATCCCTGATCTAAACGTCCAGTGGACAGAGGGCGGAAGATTAAGTGAAGGCGAGATAGAGACATTAGCAGAGTACGTTCAGAGTGGTGGAGTCTTGATCATTGGCCTTAACACCTATGTCCAGAGCTGGAGCAAAAAGTTAGACGAGGTCTTTGGGGTAAGGCTACTCAGACTGGAAAAGCCGAAAAATGACACTGAAGAGTGGGATGTAGTGTTCAACGGCAGGGTTTACCCTTACAACGACACCTATCAAGAAGTAATCGTCAGACCAGAGGGAGCAAAGGTTATCTCAACCTACAAGAATGAGAAACCTGCTATAACTCTGAACCATTACGGCTCAGGAGTTGCAGTTTTAATAACATTTAATCCGGTAAAGGCCTACGTTGAGGGGGATCGCTCTTTTTTGGATCTCTATTTGGAGGTTTCCAGCGAAGCTCTGAAAGAGAGAAAAAACCCACCCACAATCAGCAATACAGAAAAAGCCCTGATCATTCTGAAGAGGGTTACTTTGCACCCTCTTACATTAGGATTGCTCGTTTTCATCCTCCTTGAAATCCTTGCTTACTTTGGCTTAATGCCCTTAGGACTTACGATTTTCTTCGCGGCTCCCTTAGTACGGCTCTGGGGCCTTATCAAGCATAGAAAAAGGTGTATTAGTACCCTTGAGACTGTTTCAATCATGAGAGGAGTTACTATATCCGAACTTTCAGAGGAGATGGGAGAGAAAGTCCGGCGCCTAAAGTTTTGCATAGCAATCCTAAAGTTGAAAAGAAAGGTTAGTATCTTGGACATATCTCGTCTGGGTGAGAAGGATTATCTAATAACACTTCATGGCCTCGAAGCGGAGGGCGTCGGGGCTTGGGCAGTTGAGAAATATCCTAGCTTAATGGAGAAGATTATCAATCACCCGGGAGTTACAATCCTCGATCTAGCTCATTCTTCAAACATGCCCCCCTACGAAGTCCTACAACTTCTCAGGGAGATGTCAAGGTATGGAGTCGTTGAGATAAGAAAAATGCCCTTTGACTACGAGGTCTATCCTACTAGGGCTCTGTCGAGGTGGCTTAAGGAATGAGGAGGAAGGTTCTCTCGTACATCTCCGCATTTATAATCTCCGCGTATGTTGTCTATCTGGAGTATTCCTTCCTGCAGTGGGCCAGTTGGAGGGCTGTCCTGATCATTTTTGGAGGGGTGGTTGATAGATACTCCGTTTATTCATTCGTCCGTTATCTGTTCTATCTTACGGGCGCTTTCATCATACTTGTTTATACAGCCTATTTCATATTCTATCTCTATTATCGCTCGAATGAAGGACGTATCAAACTTCCCCGGTTCTATCCAAGAGTATCAATTGTTGTGCCCGCTCATAATGAGGCCCTCAACATAGAGAGACTAATTGAGAGCATAGAGTATCAGGACTATCCTCACGACCTTGTGGAGGTTATAATCGTTGACGACGGAAGTGAGGATGGGACTGGCGAGATAGCATCGAGGTATGGAGTGAGGATAATCAGGCACGAAAAGAACCTCGGAAAAGCCCAATCCCTGGAGGATGGAATAAAATCTGCGAAGGGAGAAGTTGTAATAACGATGGACGCGGATTCATATTTTGGAAACGGGTATTCTCTGCGCAGGATAGTAGAGAATCTCTATGAACGTCCCATGATAGGAATCTCGACAGGAGTTATTCGAATTGAGCGGCGATTTGGAAGCCTCATCGAGAAATTCCAGGAGATTGAGTTTCTACACTCATTTGAGATAGGGAGGAGAATTCAGGGATACTTGGGCTGGTTGCTGGTAGTTCCCGGTGCGTTCTCAGCGTTTAAGGCTTACTTCATAAAATCCCTACCTGCGCTTCCTAAGGACACCTTAGCTGAGGACTTCGACCTGACAGTTATATCCTTCAGGGCTGGTCTTGACTCAAATTTTGAACCCAGTGCAGTGGTGTACACGGAGCCGGAGGAAAGCTGGAGGAGGCTGTACAGACAAAGAATAAGGTGGTACTATGGCGGCCTCCAGGTCATGCGAAAACATCATGACCTCATACTAAACCCAAAATACGGGGAGAAGGGCATTTTCATGTTCCTGCATCTTATTGTGCTGGAATACGTTCTTGCAGTTATCCAGATCATAGGAATAATTCTCCTGCCGATTATCGTCCTTTTTAGGTACTTCCTGGGCATATCCATAACCGACATAAACCTGCCGCCGGACGTTATGGTGTTCCTGTTTCTCTTCGTTTTCTTCGTGCAGTACATACCCGGCGTCTTTATAAGCGGCACTGCCAGGGCCATTGAGAGAGATCCTAAGGATGCTTTGAGAAACCTTCCCGCGATTTTCCTGTACTACGTTTTTTACAACTCCCTCCTCTCTCTGGCAAAACTTGATGCCACTTTAAGGTTTCTCCGGGGGGTGGTTCAGGGATGGTGAGAGTTTCACAGGTATTCGTGCTTATTGCAGTCGTCCTCTTCACCCTTTTACCGCTGGTTGCGGCATTCTCAGTGGTTTACATTTCTTCCGATCAGGGTGATATCCCGCTCTACCACGCCGTTTCAAATCGTACCGGGATTGTGCTGAGTGATAAGCCATCTGGAGACCTGGTAGTTGCTCTTGATATAAACTACGCTTTCCTGAACGATAGCAATAGGAACCTTCCAGTTGAACTTATAGGAGAGGCAAAACGGGGGAAGACGGTTATAATCGGACTGAATACAGTAAGGGCAGTTGAAAAAATAAACCCCGCCATTTTAGAGCTCACTGGAGTGAGATTAAACTACACTAGTATGGGGATAATTACAATAAAACCCAACGACATCCTGAAGTTTAAGGAGTTCGGGTACGACTCCGACAGGTACGGGCTCGTCCTTGTAAAGGCAAAGAACTCAAAGGTTCCCCTTGAATCAGAAGGAATTGCAATAGTGACGGAGGTTCCCCTGGGAAGGGGAAAGCTGGTGATAGTGGGCATTAATCCAGCGGCCTACTTCCTAGACACCCGCAATCCCGCCGTGCCGGAATTTGTTGTCGCACTTATAAGGTACTACTCACACGCGGGTCCGTCTAAGGCAGTTCTGGTTGGCAGTGCAATTGGGGCGGTGGCGTTGGCTGGATATGTGGCGATTTCGAACAATCCCCAGGTACAAAAGTTCCGGGAGTGGATTAAGTCCATCCCTGTGATCGTTGTTGGCCGCTTCCTCACACCCCCTGAGGACGTTTTGAAGAATCCTACGAGAAGAGGGATATACGAATATATAAAGGCAAAAGGTTATTCAACTCTTACCGATGTGGTTTCCACGTTCGGTATATCAAGAACCAATGCAAAATGGCACCTGCGTGTCCTCACGAGGGCAAAGCTCCTTGAAGAAGTCTCTGTGGGCAACACCCTTGTCTTTTATCCAATTGGGAAGAAGGAGGAGGCGATTAAACTTTTTATCCTTGAGAACGAGACGCGGGGAAGGATTTATACTCTCCTCAAAGAAAGACCGAGGGGAGTAAGTGAACTTGCCAGTCTGCTTGGCTTAAGCAAGTCCACAGTTCATCACAACCTTTCCATAATGGAGGAATACGGCCTCATAAGGAAACGGGAGGATGGAAGTTATGAAGCTGTCCAGGGAGAAGAAAAACGTTCTGATACTGGTGGTGTATCTCACGGTGTTTCCGATAGTAACTTTGCTGATTGGCTCCGTGATCGGTAAGCCCCTCACGAAGATTGAGGCTTCAAACATAAATTTCCTGCTGAAAGCCTTTGGGATAGAGAACTATCTCATTGGCAACCAGATTTACATTCCCGCTGACAGGATGTCCTTTGAGATAACTTGGCAGTGTAGTGGAGTGTTTAGTATGACCCTCTACACGCTTATCTACCTTCTCCTTCCGGGGCTTAAGAGGAAACCCATAGAATGGATGTTTGGCGTTTCCACAATATACATTGTGAACATCCTCCGCGTGTTCTTTTCCATATACTTGTATCACAGAGTTGGAGAAGGAGTTTTCAATTTATTTCACTATACCATAGGCCCCATACTTCTGTTCCTCCTTGTGGTTCTTCTCGTAGCCCATGCATTCTTGCTGGGTCTGAAATCCTCGGGGGAGTCCCACAAATTTTGAGGATTTTTCCCAATTTTTGGGGAGAAAGGTTTAAAATTTCTAGTGTATAATTTTTTTAGGAGTTAGGCTAATCTAATTCGTTCGAAGTTCTGACTAAATATGTTATAAATATAAACGGGGAATTGTCTTTGAGGTGAGAGAGATGATTGGAATGAAGTTAGCGAGAGTGGGGATTGTAGGGATCGCTGTCATTCTCATCCTCATCGGGTTAGGCAACGTTAGCGGTGCCCAGATGAGCGGGAAGATGCTCCACGTGTGGGATCATAGTCTGCAGAGCTCCTATTATGTATACAGAGGGGTCAAATCCAAGGAGTATCCTATTAGCATCCAGTGGGATGCCTATGCGCTCAATTACACCAGTGGGACGCAATATGTAGCCATCATGGCCATAGTAGATAGCTGGGGAAATGCCTGGGGATTCTTCTGGAAGAACGGGACAGTGGTTATTTTCTCTGATACAAATGATCCATCCAGTGATATTCCGGTATATGACACTAAGATTGCAGGATCCTCCCCGCACACATACAAGATTGAAGTTGTTTATGATTCGTTCGGATGGATAAGCAAGATAAATTATTACATAGATGGCCAGTTAGTGTACGAAGAGTCTTGGAACACTCCGTGGGATATAAGCTACATTGCAGCTGGAGGAATATTTGACGGAGGGAAAACGTTTGACTTGTTTATAGACAACGTTGTTTATACTTACGGGAAGGGTAATCTCAACAATGGGAAAACTGTAAGTGAGGACTTTGAAGATGGTCAAGATGATTTCTTTACATGGGAGCTTAAAGGTGCCAACGATGGTAAAAGTGGAGCAGAGGTTACCTACAGTAGTCAAGTTCCAGAGTTTCCATTCCTTAAGCCATTATTCAATTACCTCTCTTCAATAATTGGCACGGGGTGAAGAAATGGTTAGAATCGAGAGGGCTAAACTCCGTGAGGCTCTCTTTCTCCTTTCGGTTTTTCTGCTGTCCCTGCTAATACTCAGGAACTTCCTCGGAAGCGGTTATTCCCCTTCTTGGGGAGGAGACGCTTACGGCCACCTCTTCAAGATATGGAAGCTTATGGAAGGTTATTCCCCATGGATTGAGGACTGGTACGGCGGATACCCCCTCCTGAGGTTCTATCCTCCTCTGGCATACTTCATCGGTGCCTTCTTTGGGAAGCTCACCTCATCGGCAATTTTAGGCTACAAGCTCGCGGTTTTGTTCGCTATTCTGGCTGGAGCGGTTTCCATGAGGCTCCTCCTAAAAGAGCTTGGCTTCTCCGATGCGTCTTCGTATCTATCTGGAGTAGTCTACGCGTTCTCGATCTATCATCTTAGAGTTCTATCCCCAGAGGGAAACTTTCCGAGGTTCATTGCCCTGAACCTCGCCCCCCTTCTAATCCTTGCCCTGCTCCATATAACAAGGAGGGACTGGCGTTATTCCGTGCTTTCAGGGCTCTTCTTGGCCACTGTGGGCCTCGCACACCACACCCTCTTCGTGAGTTTCGGGCTGATAGTGCTGTTTCTTGTCCCCTATGTTTGGATAACGAGGAAAATGGGTGTTAGGGATATAGCCCTTAACACACTCATAGCCGGCATTACTGCCCTTTCGATTTCATCCTTTTGGGTTCTCCCGTTTTTGTTGGAGAGGAGCAACGCCCACTTTCTAAAGGAGAACAGCATTGAATACCTCTTTAAGTTCCAGAGCGTTAAGCTGGGGGATTTACTGTTCCCTACATCCCCTTGGTCATTTTATCAGGGGATAGCCTTCTACCTGGGGCTCATTGGAGTTGCAGTCCTCTTAAAGAGAAGGGAAGAGGAGAAAGCTCTCGGAGCGGGTCTCCTTGGGGCGTCCCTAATGGCCATCCTGCTCTCCCTTGGCTATTACGGTCCGGTTCCGTTCCTCAACAGGCTTCCCCTCCTTGACATGATTCCACCATACAGGTGGCTCGATGGTCTTTCTCTTGTTGGAGCACTTGGCATCGGTGCTCTCTTTGAAACCCTCTTTGAGATTATCCCCCAAAAAATTGGAAGCAGTTCGGAAAGGAGGAAGGCCGTGGTTGGGCTTCTCCTTGCTTTTTTAATTGTGTTCTCCCTTTCTGACGTCAGGTTTCAAAGGGGTTCATTAAAGGCCGAGACCTTCCCCGGGAATTATCTTGCGGTTCTCAACTACATTGGAAACGATGGCTCAACCGGCTGGAGGTTTTATCAGCCGGGCCTCTGGATAACCCAGGGTTCAAGGGTGTCCTGGGCGCCTGCCCTTGCGAGGAAACCGGCCCTCGAAGGATGGTACAGGCAGGGGGATCCAGCGTATCCACAGCACTCATACCTAAACTACGCGATTGAAAAAGACCCCGGATTCGCTGAGAAGGCCCTTAAGGCTTACTCCGTAAAGTACGTTATAGTGGACGAGAACTACCAGGGTTACAAGGACATAGTCAGAAACCTCAAGCACCTCGGCTTTGAAGAGGTTTACTCTTCCGGTTCATTCCACCTTTACCGCTGGAAGAACTTCACGTTCCTCCAGCCAAAATCAAGTGTTCTCGTCGTGGGGAGCTGGCCATTTGGTCTCGGCGTTTCCTACGAAAGGGCTGAATACATAGATGATTATGCAGATAACCTGAACGAATACTCCCTCGTTATCCTCAATGCCTATAAGTACCGGGATCCACTGGTATGGAAGAAGTTAGAGGATTACGTCAAAAAGGGCGGAATTCTCGTGCTCAACACGTTCCCCAGTCCAGATGCGGAGGCCACGCGCTTTGGAGTTAAGTCCGTGATAGTTAGGGTCTTCGGAAGGGCAAACCTGAGCTCTTCCATCTACAACGTCTCGGCGTTCTCGAACTTTACCTATGAAGGCCAGCCATGGACCGCCACAGCCTACGAGGGCGATTTAATTCCCCTGATGAAGCTTGGAAACTACACCGTGCTTGGATACAAAGACTACGGCTCCGGTAGAATATACTTCATCGGCCTGAACCTTCCCTACCACGCAGTATACAACGACAACAAGTATGAAAGAGATATACTAATAGAATTACTAGCGGATTTCATTAAACCACCAAAAGTTTCTTACAATATTATTGACATAAAAGATGGATATATCAAATTAAAGTTCAATCTCTCCCACGCCTCAACAGTCATTGTAAGCGAGAACTATTACCCGCACTGGAAAGCCTATGTTGATGGAAAAGAGGTCGAAATAAAGAGGAATAAGGAGTTCGGCCTGATTGAAGTCGCGCTTCCCGGTGGAAGTCACGTTCTTGAGCTGAAATTCAAAGATCCCTTCGCTCCCATCAGGTACCTGAGCCTTATCTCTTTTATTCTGGCAATCTTTGTCCTAGCATCAAGTCTAAGAAGAGTATCAAATAGAACCTGAAGAATTTTGATCCATCTCCCTTAACATAACTCAGACCATTGCTTCATCCATTCGATATGATAGGAAGTTAGCATCGAGCTGATGGCAAAGTATAAAGGGGTAAACCCTTCAGTAACTAGTTTCTCTTTTTGATTAGCTTTGATTTAAGCCCTTTTAGAGAGAATTCCTTGTTTGGATAAAAATCAGAGAACTCTGGAAAGGACCTGAAGAACCTCACGGTCTGATGTTCATTATCTGGCTGCACGTGCCCACGAAGTACTTGTTGGTCATTACTATCACGAGCCCCTAGTGCTTTTTGGCCAGGCCAAAGGTCTCCCCGTGAGGTAAAAGACCTTTTCTATGCTCCCTGAGCAAGTATTATTCTGAGAAAGTCCTCATATCTGGAGTAGAGTACGAGGTTTAAATCATCTTGAATCATCCTCTTGGGAGCCTATTGCCGACCTGAGCATCTGAGCGAAGTGTATCACAACAGGATTCTCCGCCATTCTTGTAGGGCTTAGCCTCCGTTCATCTGATTACCTCAACATGGTTTACATAGAGGTCTTCCTTGGAATGAAGCTCATGGTGCCGCCTAAAAGTGAGCCTCAAAGGACTGAGCAGTCTGAAAAACAAAAAGGTAGGAGCCAAATTAGTAAATTGATCTGAAAAGCACGTCTTCAACGAGCACATGCTCTGGGAGCTTTAGAAGGGAAATTAAGAGCTCTGCGACGTCTTCTGGTTTCATAAATCCCTCTTCTATTTTTCTTCCGGGTTTTCCGTAGAAGTAGGTATCAACTTTTCCAGGACGAAGCTCTATGAACTTCACTTCCGGATTCTCCAATTGGAAGGTCTTTGTGATTGCCCTTGCTGCCCACTTACTGGCGACATAGGGTCCGGCATTTGGGAGAATCATTGTTGAGATATATGAAGTCACAACCACTACAGTACCTTTTCTCTCCTTCAAACTCGGCAGGAAGGCTTTTATAGTTCTCCAGACGCCGAAGGTATTGACATCAAAAACTCTCTTCATATCTTCTTCACTAACTTCATCCAACCTTCCACCCATTGGTATTCCTGCATTTGCAACAAGCAAGTCAACACCACCAAACTCCTTAAGAACCTTCTCCGCAAACTCCGCAACGCTTTCTGGCTTTGAAACGTCTAGGTAGGAGTAGAAAGCACCTCCTATTTCTCTGGAAAGCTCTTCGAGCATTTCAACGCTTCTCGCACCAAGTGCAAGTTTATAGCCCTCTTTTGCTAGAGCCTTTGCAATGGCCCTCCCTATTCCCTTTGATGCACCAGTAACAACGGCAACCTTCATCTTTACCACCTCTTGGGAATATTAAAAAGGAAAAGATAACAACACCATTTTCACTCCTCCGGCAGGTAAATGTTGATCTCTCTCACCCTGCCCTCCCTAACCATCAGTGCATGCTCTCCCCTGAGCGTATTTCCATTTACCTCTACTCTGCTTCCATCTTCAAGATGCAAGATTATTTTTGCCTTGTTTAGGTCGAGTTTCCAAGTGTCTTTTTTAGCTGGATTGTGGTAGGTGACCCTGCACTTTCCAAGGAAGTTAAAGCTCACCTTCCCCTCTTCGTCAAACAGCCACCCCGGAAGTGCCGGTGCAAATGTTAGCCTGAGCTCGCCGTTTTCAAAGGTAAACGGCTTGTCTCCTATAAACATGTTCTTCCAGATGCTCAGGAATTCAGCGTTTGCCCCTGTAAGCCTTGCCACGAAGCCCCTTCCGTGAAGGGACTCGTCGGGGTAGGCACTGCTGACTATGAAGGATGAGTTTTCAAGGGGACTCCTTCCGTAAATGGTCGGATCAAGGAAAGCAACTATTACATTCCTAAAGTCGTCGTAGAACTCTTCGTAGAGGCCATTTCTTATAAGTTCAAGCATGTACTTGTACTCCATGTGGAGCCATATAGATTCATTTTCCAACCACCCAGGGGTGAAAGCTCTGGCCCTGCCTATCTCTATTGAACAGTCTTTTAGAGGTGCGTTAAGCTTGTACATCTTCAGCTTCTTGTCATAAAGCTCGCTCTTCTTAACTTTCTGGTAGAGTTCCTTTAGGAGACCTTTTTCTTTGGTTATTTTCATTTGCTTGACAACACCCTCAAGGAAGAGTGGCATCTTCCTTTGCTCAAACTTTAGTATTCTTATCTCTCCGTTTTCGCTGAGCTCATATTCCACAGGTTCATAATAGAAGTACATTGGCATTATTCCGTTGTTTTCTTCTATCGCCTTTTCAAGACTCACTCTCAGCTTTTCGCGGAGAATCTTCAGACTATCAACAAGTTCTCTGGCCTTGACCTTAACCTCTCTTCCATCAAAGCCAAGCTTCGTTTCCTCCCTATACCACTCGCGAAGATCCGAAAGAGCCTCCCAAAGCCAGTGATCTTTGTTTTCATCTTCCCTACTATTGTATTCTTCAACGAGCTTAACTTCTTCTGTGAAGAGCCTCCAAACCTCTACAGGGATATCAAGCTCGGCCTCAGGGAACTCCTCAAAGGCTTCAATCAGGAAGTTGAAGAGCCTCAAAAGCTCTGCGGTTTCTCCCACCGAGGAGCCAAAGAGTCCCGGAAGCCCATTGAGAGCATCGTACCATCCAGGTTTACCGGCTTCCATCTCTATCCCAACCCCAGCCGGATCGAGCGTTGCGAACTTGACGAGTGCTAAGTTGAGAAGCTTTGTTGCAAGAGTCGTCCTGTATATCTCACCTCTTCCCTTTTCTGCTCTCATGACGTGTTTATATTTCTTCCTCGACTCTATAAGGGCTTTCTTCTCTTTATCTTCTATGAGAGAATTGTATTGTCTGATCTTTCCGTTTTCAAGCACGTATCTCTTAGACCTCGGAAGCACGATCATTGTGTTGTCATAGTAGGTATAGCTACGGTCTTCAAAGAGCAGTTCTCGCTTCTTATCAGGATATATGCCGAGATAGCTCTCTATTAGATCCAGATTATATGTCCAATGATCGCACCAGTAGCCTTCGCCATGGACAGCGTCTATCTCCTCTTCGCAGTGCTTCAGTAGGGTTCTTAAGAACTCCTCTTCAGAAACCTTGAGCTTTATGTTGTTCTCCTCCATGAACATTAAAAGCCTCCCAGGAGTGAATGGCTCCTTTAAGGCCTCAGATAGAACCTCTGGCTTATCTACGAGATCCTCAAGGAAGGACGTGTCCTCTGAGACAAGGTGATACTTTACTCCGTTTATGACGAGTGGATTGTACCCGTCCGCCTGGATGAGACTCATAAAGAATCTTATGTCGTAGTTCCCAATTTCGGGATGGAAAAAGACGTTTTCTCGCCTGTTCTGGTTAACGTCCCTGTAGTTGCCGTTTCCAGTAGAATAATACTCAGGGGTTAGGACAAAGTAATTATAGTCCCTCTCCTGGTCGCCGTGCTTCCTCAGGTACAGGTAATAAACGAAGGGCTTTTCCTCGTTCAGAACTATGGGATAACCACCTCTCAGGACGTTGTCGAGGTAGCACTGCTTCACATACTCATCGAAGAGCTGGGAGGAGGTTTTAGTCCAGATGTCACTTACGATTTCTTCGATTATGTTGTTACCTTCCTCGTACTTTGTCCAAAGGTATTTCTCGTCTGCGAATTTTGGCCCATAGTGGTCGAGAATGGATATGTGAGGCACATAACCTATTACAGTGTGGATTTTTACTTCTTCGTTAGCCTTTAGCTCCACTTCAACTGGAGAGAATGCGGAGGGTATTTTGTTGAATGTGACTTGCTTTCTGTTGAGAAGTTCTCTTAGAGGAGTCTTAATGAAGTTTTCAGGAGTTATCATGGATGTATCGTCTCCGAAAACCACGTCGGGATCAACTATGGGCTTTACGAGCTCACTTTTGCCGTTTCTCTTGACAAATGAGATGTAAAATGTTCCCTCCGTAAGTTCTGTGACCTTGGGAACATCCTCTGTTGAAGACTTCAACTTAAAGAAGGGCATCTTCTTCTCAAGGTTAAAGACCTCAATCCATGCTTTGATGAGGGTAGCCATGTGCTTTATGACGTAATCGTTGACTCCGTAGGGAATGATAATGGGCATTCCATCAAGTATCTCCAGCTTTCTTGGGGTAGAAGAGATGTTTCTTATGGTGACAATCCTGATGAGGGCTGGTATTTTCTCTTGAGGCAGGGTGTAGTAGAGAACATTTATACTTAGTCCTAACCTTTCGTGTATCTCTTCTATCTCCAGTTCGTTTCTCCCGACATACATTCTTTGTCTTATCTCCTCGCTATCTTGAAGAGTAAAGGGCTCATAAAACACTCCCTCCTCAGAGAGCTTGATGAAGGTTCTGAAACCGAGGATTCTGATGTTTTGATATGCTCTAACCGCTGAGTTGAACTCCATTATTGGGTGATCTTTGTCTTGTATTCCAAAGGAGCTTATGCATTGCCCCCGGTTTACATAGAACACCCACATTGGTATTCCTTTCTTTCCAGCTATTCCAGGTAAAAAGCTCGCAAATGGTTTCCAGCGGTTGTAGTTCTCTATGATGAAGCGACCCTTTGAATCGAAATTCTCTCTCATCTCCATCACCCCCTAAGGATTTTAACTCTCAACCAGCTTGTATACCCTAACGTAGTCCACATACATCCTAGCCGGAAACTTTGTAGTTGCATCAGGTCTTCCAGGCCAATTTCCACCGACTGCAAGATTTATGATTATGTAAAAGGGCTTGTCAAAGACCCACTCATAACCCATGCTCTCAACCTGCTCCCTTGTAACCACATGATAGAGTTCTCCGTCCACATACCACTCCATTCTATCTGGAAACCACTCAATGGCAAAGACGTGGAAATCTTCGGTGAAGTCGGGGACTCCTTCAGGGAGTGTATAACTTGCAGTTATTCCTCGTCCTCCTGAGTATCCAGGACCATGAACCGTGCCGTGAACAGTTCTTGGCTCATGACCCAGGAACTCCATTATGTCTATCTCACCGCATTGGGGCCAGCCGACTTCTCTTATGTTAGACCCCAGCATCCAGAAAGCTGGCCAAAGTCCTTTGCCTTTCGGTAGCTTCATCCTGGCCTCAACTCTCACAGGAGGCTTGAACTCAACTTTACCTTCAGTTTTGAGTCTGGAGGAAGTATACATATAAGTTCCATACTCGTCAGTTGCCCACTCTTTTCTGGCCTCTATTATGAGCATCCCATTTTCCACTATCGTGTTGTTTGGAGAGTAATATTCAAGTTCATTGTTTCCCCACCCAGGGATTCCATACGCATGACCGTTCCCTATCTCAAATGTCCAGTACTCTTCATTTACCCTATCACCATCAAACTCATCGTGCCATATTAGCTCCCAGACTCTCCCGTTCGTTTCAATTCTTGTGGGTACTTGCATGGTCGAAGTGGACGTTTGGGTTGTTGAAGTCTCAGAAGATGTAGTCTGAGAGAGCGAAGTTGTGCTCGGAGAAGGCGAGGGAGTTTGAGTGTCCTTTCCCAGACACCCACTTATGAAGCCTCCAAGGATTAGCACCAGCACCAGAATACCTATAACTTTTTTATCCATTAGAATCCCCCCTCACAGATTTTTGGTTTTCTATCACCTTAGCTACAGAATCTTTCTTCGAGAGTCTAATGGCAAGGAGGTTCAACTCTTCAGCAAACTTCTCAATGCTTATTACATCCAATCCGTATTTCGTGAGTGGCTTGTAGCGACTGGGATCATCTGTTATCAGCAGAGCATTCTTTACTATGGCCGCAACCCCAACTAAAACATCAATAGTGGAAATTTTTTCTCTATTTTTCATGAGATTTTTCATAATTACGGCACTTTTAGTAAGTACTTCATCTTCCAGAGGAATTATTTGATAAATTTCCTTCAATAATGCCATCTCATGATCTAGATTTTTTCCAAGAAAAGCCTTTGTAACAAGATATTCATATATACTGATCTGTGGCACAAGGACTTCGAAGTTCAAAAGAGTCAACTCGAGCAGTGATTTGTTTCTTTTCATGTGCATTATCAGGAGGGAAGAGCTATCAAACATTATCCTTTTGGGCATTTTCATATTGTTAGTCCTCCTTTTCTTTTAGCTGTTTTAATATTTTCAGGGCTGTCTCACCTTCTTCATCGTCCAGGCTTATTTCATCGAGTTTTCGGTTTAAGTTAGTGGAATGCCATGTCTCTATTAGAATCCGGAGAACTTCATCATAGGATCTAGCATCGAGCTTTGTTTTGAGCTTCTTTATTGCGTTCCAAGTCTCTTCATCAACCGCTATTGTTTTCATATGCTCTCCTCCCTTAGGTACTTCGTTTTAATTTTATTCGTTATACCGTTGTTCTTCACGATCTCTCGGTACACCCTAACACTTTCTTCCCTTGGAATCCTCTCTTTGGTAATCATGTCAACAGCGTACAGGCCAAATCTCATTCTAAAGCCCATTGCCCATTCGTAATTATCTGTCAGTGCCCAGTGGAAGTAACCGTCAACATTGAAACCGGCCTCAACGGCCCTTTCTATGTATGCTATGTGGGAAGCAATAAAGTACGGCCGGAGAACATCTTTGGAATCAGCGATTCCGTTTTCAAGTATGTAAACAGGCTTTCCATAAGAGGAGGCAACCTTTATGCTGTTGTAAATCCCCTCTGGATACACTTCCCATCCAAGATCACTGACCGGATGCCCATCTGCTGAAAGTTCGTTTGGTGGACATGAGTACCCATATCTAGGGACACCTTTGAAAGCTGTTATCGGAATTTCCTGGAACTTGGGCTCGGAATGAGTAACAACTTCTCTCGAGTAATAAGTAATCCCTATCCAGTCGAGTCTTTTTAGGTGGTTTACCTTTAGCATCGTCTCCATGTCGAACTCGATGTTCAGGTTCCCTTTGGTTAGTGCCTGTAACAAAAGTCCACTGTGGAAGAAGTCTGTCATTTCGGCGGCCTTAATGTCCCTTGGGTCATTTGGATCTTTTGGATACGAAGTACCTACGTTATTAGCTATTATGCCAATTTGGGCTGGTTCTCTAGATTTACCTCCAGATTTCTCTTTATCGAACTCCTTTATTGCATCGTATGCCCTCGCATGAGCGTTTATTATGTTAATGATGGCCTTCTTTGCGAGTTGTGGATTGATGACTCCTGGTGGGAATCCAGAGTAAGGAGCGAGATATCCTAGCTCGATCATCACCATTGGTTCGTTGAATGTGGCCCACATGTCTACAAGATGCCCAAACTTGTAGGCAAGGTATGCCGCAAACTTGGTGAACTCGATTATTGATCTCTGGTTTACCCATCCATTCCTCTCATTCTTTAGGTTTGTATCCCTTGACTCAATGGGATCGTGGAGCCATATCGGGTGAGTGTAGTGGACAAGAGTAAGAACTATTTCAAAGCCCAGCTTCTTCAGATTTGTGAGTACCCTCATATAATGGTAGACCTCCGCACTGTTTGCAATGTCATCTAGCTCTCTAAGGGTATCCTTAGTTATTTTTACTTTCTTAACAAGCCCGTTGCCATCAAGCTCGTAATCTACCTCGACTTCATACGTTGGGCATGGAAATATTCTACTCCATTCCACGTTGAGTGAGTAGGCGTTGAGCCCGAGCTCCTTTGCCAGTGAACGATCTATAGGATAGAGCTCGTAGTTATTGGGACCTTCCTCCGGTAGGTCACCACTCACGAGCCCCTTTTTCAGATTAACCGGATCTCTAACCCACTTCCACCAATCGCTCCTTGTGTCTAAGTTCCTGTTGAAGCGATCACCCATTTCAAATTGGAAGCCCGACTGTGAAACTCCCCATAAAATCTCTCTGTCCATCGTGGCACTCACCTTATTAACCTTCTTTGTGAATCTTTTCAAGATCTCTGTTGAGGGAAGTAAACATTTGAACCATTTCCTCATACGGCTCGTCTTCAATGTTCACAAGACCATAGTTACTGTTCTCACCGTCCCACCTGCCTTCCTTCGGCTGATCTGACCACTTAAACCAGTGGTAGCCGACTGCATAAGGAAGCTTTATGAAACTCTCTATGAAACGCCTGGTGTATTCCGCCCTTTCCTTTTGAGTTTCTACCGTAATTCCTGCCCCTTTGGTGTTGGGAAGGCCTGAATCCATAGCTCTAAAGGAGAACTCCGTTATCATTATAGGCCTTCCTGTGATCTCATGTATATGATCGAGATATTCTTTTGGAGCTACCGGAAAGTTGTAAAGGTTTATGCAAATTACATCAACGTATTTTCCTGCAACCTCAAAAACTTCATCGGGCGGTCTTATGAAAGGAGAAACCGCAAACCTAACCCCGAGTATGAGGTGATTCTGGTCAACTTCTCTTATTGCCTTCGTTACCACACTAAAATATCTCTCAGCATATCTCCTCACGAACTCCTTTCTAGCTTCATTGAACAGAGCAGTTGAGGGAAGCTTTCCGGTATAGTTAAGGAGTTCATCAAAAGACGTAAAGTTTGTCTTAAGCTCCATGTTTAGCTTAGAGATATTACCGCCAAAAACATCTTTGAGCACTTCTACAGCCACTTTCTTTCCTGGAGCATCGGAGGGAAGAGTCATGAAATCATCTAGAAGGTGATTGCTCGACCTCCAGTCCGGACCCCAGCGAAGCTCATTGTCTGTAAAGAATCCGATTACCATGGGGTTATTCTTCAGTGGTTCGACATTGAAATAAACAACCTTCCTCACGTATTCCTCGAAATCGTCCTTAAAAATGTCTGGCATAGTACCTTTTTCCCAGTTAAATCCATATTTTGCTGCAATATCTAGAAGAACGGTGTGGGGGAAATACTCATACAGCTCAGGAGAAGACCAAGCTCCCACAGTATTGAATCCCCACTCGACCATCCTACTAACGGTGGTGTTGATCCACAGGTTTATATCCCCGTACTTCCGAAGTACGTTAACATAATACGGAGCATACCCCAGTTTGGGCGAATGATCCCCCAGATAGTTTACCGCGTTTACGCCCTTTGACAGAAAAACATATCCCTCCGGATCAACGAGCCAATATTTTCCATCTACAACTTCAACTCTAAAGTATCCAGAAGGCTCAAGTCTTATCTCCTTCCACCCTCCAAAATCAGAGTACCCTTCAGGGAACTTGGCTTTAGGTTTTATTATTTCTTCTCTTATTTGAGAGGTAGTTGAAGTGGGCTGAACTTGAGAATTCTCAAGTGTAGAAGTGGGAGAAGTTTTCTCTATATTTGGCTGTGGACCTCCAATACACCCAAGGAATAAAGCTAAAATCATCGTAATACCAATGATTTTACCATGGATTACTTTTTCCATATTGCTTCACCTCTTTGAAATTATGTAAAAAACAAATAACAAAAAGTAAAATAGTAAAAGGGAGCAAATCACTTCTTTCTTCTTAAAACTAATGGAATTAGTGCTAATCCTAGGAAGGCAACAGGTCCACAGATTCCTTGAGTCTCGGTTACTGTTTGGGTTACAGTCTCTGTCTTGGTCTCAGTCTTGGTTTCGGTTATAGTTTCCGTCTTAGTCTCTGTCTTGGTCTCAGTTTTAGTTTTCGTTATGGTTACAGTTTCAGTTACCACGGTTTTAATAACCTGAGGAGCTTCACTTGGGGAGAGTATCTTTGCTTCATAAATTATCCAGCCATAGTTGAAGGCCGTTCCCTCGCTACCGCTGTATGAGCCCACGGATATTGAAGTCCACTGCTGGTTCTCAAGAGGCATTCCAAAGAAGTCTCTCATTTGCTCAACCACTTTGTCCATCATGGGCTTTATGTCAATTATAACCTCCCCTGACTGTGGGAGCTGTTCCTCCGGCATAAACAACAGAACACCCCAACCGCCACCAGAGATAGCCCTCTGTATGGTGAACTTCATGTTTTTCATTTCTCCATTTATAATTACTGTTGAGGTTACTTCTCCCACTTCGGTTCTGTCTCCGACTATTCCTCCAAAGTCGTCGAAGAACGGTACGTAAAGTTCACCGATAGGAGCCCCTGTGCTAGGGTCTTCAAACCAGAGGTTTATCCCAAACCTCACGAGGGTGTCTTCTCTTTTAGCCACGTCATATTTCACCTTGACCCAGATGCTGTCATAGTTAGAAATCTCAGCAGCGGGCATAGGTAAAGTCAAGTATTCGTGTCCTCCCACTGGAGCCTTGTCTCCCCACCACTGGGCCGGTGCTCTTCCTTCTATGATAACTTCGGGTGTTGCCCATGCTATGCCGCCCCATTGTGTTTGTACGTTGTTTAAGTCAACGTAGAAGGCGAAGTCTTCTGTCTGCTTTATGAATCTCATGAAGACTTCTCCTTCTCCACCAACGATATTCCAGAAGTTCGTCTGCATCCACACTGTTCTTCCGTCACTCAACTGTATCGGCTCCTCCAACCACTGATCCCACCAAGTAAACTGAACATCCCCCTCCTCAACACTAGCTGCAACATCACGTATTTCTAAGAGCGGTGTTGGGAGTATATTATCTTTTAGAGTTTTTACTGCATAGTTGAGGAGTCTATATGCTTCACTTATGTAGAAGACTATGTTTGGATCTCCAGCTGGAAGGGAAAGAGCTTTATTGTAATAATCTTCTGATATGCTTTTAGCAGTTTCCACATCATTAAGTATTTTTTCACTTACTTTTTGCATCTTTGCTTGTTCTAAAGCTTTTTCATACTCTTGCACCAGCTTAGGATATTGTAATGCCCCCTCCAGGGTCTCTTTTGCATTTTTAATGTAGACATAGGCTTTTCTTAAATATATGAATGTTCTTATTCCACCATATGAGAGTTCAATGGCCTTTTGGTAATTCTCCTCCGCCTGTTTTCTAAGAATTTCTGTTGTATTTATGATATTTTCCGCTACAGTGATATTTTCTTCAAGGATTTCTTCATATGCTTTCATTAATTTATGATAGCGATAGTAATAGAAATAGCTGAGAGTGGAGATGTATGTTACATCGTACAATTTATGAGAGGGGGTCTCTTCTGGAGATATCTCTTCTTCTTTCACAGCTTCTTGAGGTAGAACTCTTGCGTCATGAAGTATCCAACCATATTCAAAACTATTTCCTTGGCTTCCACTGTAAGTACCAAATGCAAGAGAGCTCCATACAATATCTTCCTCATTGTAGTTAGAATTCGGATCGTTAACTATTTCTTGGATCACCTTGTCCACAATTGCTCCAAGATCAATGCTAATTTCACCGGAACTCTTTGCTATCGGTTCCTCAGGTATGAACTCAAATGCAAAGTTATTCCAGTTCCATGCCTTTTGAACGGTAAAAGTAACATTTCTGGCTACCCCGTTTACATAAACTGTTGTGCTTACACTTCCGACTTCAATTGGTGGGAACTGGGCACCTACTATTCCATTGTAATCATCAAAGAAAGGCACGTATACCTCCGCCAGCTGTTTTCCGTTAGTATCTTCAAACCACATAACCAAGCCTGCTCTTATTAGGGTGTCTTCTCTTTTAACGAGTTCAAAGTCAACCTTGGCCCAGATGCTTTCATAGTTTGAAACATTAACTGCTGGCATTGGCAATGAAAAGTTCTTATAACCTCCCGCAGCAGGGAGTTCAGTGCCGGTAAGGCTTGGAGGAACTCTACCCGCAATAACTACAGCCGGAGTTGCCCATGCTATGCCACCCCATTGTGTTTGCACGTTTGTCATATTTACGTAGAAAGCTACTTCATCAGTTGCTTTTATGAACCTCATGTAGTTCTCTCCATCACCACTGACAATGTTCCAGAAGTTTGGTTCCATCCAGATAGTAGTATTATCACTTCTGGTAATCAAAACACCCGGCCAAGTACAAATCTGCCTTATGACTCCATTGTCGTCATAGGGGGGTGCCCAATACCATCCGGGAGCCCATTGGAGAACGGTGTCTCCTGGGTTTGCTGTAGAAGCAATCTGTTTTGCTTTTTCTAGTGTGAAAATAGATTCAAGAAGTTCTGCATCGTGGAGTATCCAACCAATCTCAAAGGCATTTCCATTGCTCCCGACGTAAGTTCCAAAACCAATTGATGTCCAGGTTATCTGGTCCGCGGTCCAGTCAGACCATGGATCATCCACAATTCCCTGCACCGCGGCTTTTGCAAATGGCTTAACGTCTATAATTACATCACCTTCGGGTATTGGCTGATCAGGGATAAACTCAAGGACAAAGTGATCCCAGTTCCAAGTTCTCTGGATCGTAAAAGTTATCTCCATTACTTGGCCATTAACGTAGACTTTTTCTGTAAGTGTTCCAATGTTTGTCGGTGGATACTGGGTGTTCACTATTCCACCGTAGTCATCGGAGAATGCAATGTAAACTTCACCGAGAGGATTACCATTTGGTTGCTCAAACCACATTATAATTCCGGTTCTTGCAAGGGTGCCCTGACCTTTAGCAATTTCAAAGTTCACCCTCGTCCACACGTTAGAGATGGAATCTATGTTTGCACCGTTCAATGGAAGGCTAAACCACCCGTAGCCTCCCACTACCGGCTTGTCTCCCCACCAAATGGCTGGAGTTCTTCCGACTATGATGACGTTTGGAGTAGCAATTTTATACTTCCTCCGGGGTTAA
This sequence comes from Methanomassiliicoccales archaeon, assembly GCA_014361295.1. Taxonomy (NCBI): domain Archaea; kingdom Methanobacteriati; phylum Thermoplasmatota; class Thermoplasmata; order Methanomassiliicoccales; species Methanomassiliicoccales archaeon. The sequence continues at coordinate 21,227 of JACIVX010000002.1, forward strand.
AGAACTCCACTTTAGCATATAACTCGTTCTTGACGTTGAAGTGTTTCTCTATCTTTTTAAGCCTGACTAAGGGGGTCTCTCCAATGGTTTGTACAATGTCTTCATAAATACTCAATTTTGTGTAATTTTCTACCATTTTAACCCTCACCTACTCATTGATGAATAAAAGTGCATATATATCTTTCGATTGCGGCAAAGCCGCTTTTTGGAAAAAAGGGAATAACTAGGGGTTATTTAACAAAAGGTTTGAAATAAAAGGTTATGGACTGAAGTGGGAAGTTTATAGGCTTTTTTGTGTTTATTCGCTTTTATAATTTTGTCGCTATTATAAGCCTAACAATATCAAAAAACAAATTTTCAGCCTTTTCTATTTTAAACCCAGCTTTTTCAATGTTCTTTTGAGTTTCCCGTAGCATTGAGGTACCGAGGAGAGTTTTAATAAATGGCTCCATTAAATAGAGTGGAATATTTAAAATCTTTGACTCACTCTTCATGTGTTCCAAGAATATTGCTCTTCCTCCTGGTTTTAGAACTCTATAAGCTTCTTTTAGCCCTTTAATGGGATCCGGAACAGTGCAAAACACGAATGTACTAACTATGGTATCAAAAGTATTATCCTCAAACTCCAGGTCCTGGACATCCATGTATAACAGCTTGACGTTTTCAAGCCCGAGCTTCCTTCTTCGTTCATCAGCCTTCTTTAGCATGTTTTTGCTGAAATCTATACCAATGGCTTCCACGTTCTTTGGGTAATAGGCCAGGTTTTTGCCTGTACCTACCCCTATCTCAAGTACTCTACCTTTAACCAGGCTTAATGCCCTCTTCCTGTACTTTGAAAAGGCTTTCATTTCCATAGGGCTTTCAAACAGATCGTAGAACCTTGCAAATCTATCATATTTTTTCGCGGGATTCACGTCTCTCGCCTGTTGATTATCTTTGCGAACTTCCAATTAAGTTTATTCTTCCATACTGGCAAAGAAACAATCTTTTGCTTATCATGTTGGGAATGATAAGCCTATTAGCATTTGTTCACTTAGTAGTGCTTAGAAAAAGGGAGGTGGTACTATGGAGTGGAAGTCACTGCTGATAGGATTCATAATCGGGGCACTTATAGCAGTTCCATACAGCCTCGCCCATTCCGGCTGGATTGATGAAGAGAGAGGAAGCTTTTGGAATGGCTGGGGAATGATGGGTGGTCACGGAATGGGCATGATGGGATATGGCATGCATGATATGATGGATGAACACGAAGAAATGGAGGATTACATGGCCGATGGAAACTTCGCTGAGCTCCATGAGGAAATGGAGAAGGAAATGGAAGAGCACATGGGCACTGGCTGGGAAGAGATGAAGGAAATGCACGAGACCTGCGAAAGGTTTATGGGCTTTGAAGAGGAAGAGGAGCACTAAAGCTAAAGGCGAGAGAAATGAGGCGTAAATTTTATTCGTTGGTTTTCTTATTTTTGTTAAGTTTATTACCTACCTACGTGTTAGCTGAGTCTTTCTCCCAATATGCCGGAACAACCCTATCGGTTGTGGCTTTGGGGATTCTTAATGCCCTCCGGCCCTCTGTTTTTCTGATGATAATTTTTCTTCTATCCGCTATAGTTCTCGTAGATGAGAGGAAAGTCCTCAAGGTTGGGCTATCCTTCACTGCAGGAGCTTTTGTGGGATTCGCCCTTTTGGGGTATTTCTTTATGGGGCTCGTTACCAAGTTCTCAGTTTTGCGCTATTTGGCGGCCTTTCTTGGAATATCTGTTGGAGCCTACAAGATACTCTCCGCAAAAGGTGTTGTGAGCTTTCAGTTGATGAACCCCCTCCGGGAAAAGACAAATACTGTAATAGAAAAAGCAACATCTCCCCCGGTTGCCTTCCTTTCTGGCTCTATAATGGCATTGATATCGCTTTCCTGTGGCTGTGCCCTTCCCATATATCTGGTTATGTCTTCCATAGTCTCCGGAGCTGGGTTCTCGATTATGACCAAGATGGTCTTTCTGCTAACCTTTGTGGGTATTTCAGTCCTTCCGCTTTTGCTGGTCACTCTCGGGTTCCACTATGCCGGAAAATACGAAAAAGCCGGAGAAGCTGTTAACAGGCTTTCAAAGATAATTGGAAACATGGACTTAGCCGTGGGTGTGGTGCTCGTGGCTGTGAGTCTCTTCTACATCATTTTTCTTGCTTAACCGGATTTTTCGGGTTCGGGCTTTTTAAATTCGCGGCATTCCTTCTCTCTGCACCCATAACTTAGGGAGCAATCCCAGCCGGTGGCACTTTAGATGAAACAGTGCGATTTTATGCTACCCTCACCCTTTTCGTGTGAACAAAGCTTATAAAGGCTTTATTCCAGCTTTACTACATGACCCACCACTACGGCTACGCAAGTGCCCTCCTCGCAGCTCTCTTATTCGGGATGAGCTCGACCCTGAACAAAATATCCCTCAGGGACGTCCACCCGATGATCGTGGCGGGTAGCATCTACGTAACAGCTGGAATAGTTCTGATGCTCCTCCGTCTCACGCCCCTTAAAGATAGAATCCTTGAACGGCTTGAATCCAGTGTTAAAGCCCAGGAAGGCTTCTCAAGGCGGGATTTGCTGTTGCTGGCTTTTATAGTGCTTTTCGGCTCCTTTCTGGCGCCGCTGTTCTTTATGTTTGGGCTTTATAGAACGACTGCAGTCAATGCATCCCTCCTGCTCAACACTGAAACGCTGTTTACGGTGTTGATCGCCCTGCTAATCTTTAAAGAGAGGACTTCAAGAAGAGGTATTCTGGGAATTCTTCTAATTTTAATCGGAGCCGTTGTTATCTCGACAGAAAACTTCGGAGAAGTGGAGTTGAGCAAAGGCATTCTTGGGAACATTTTAATAATCCTTGCAGGTCTTTCATGGGCGATAGATAATAACCTGAGCAAGCTGTTAAGTGTTAAGAGGGACTTGCTCCTAGTAACTTCACTGAAGGGGCTGTTTGGAGGAAGTGCACTGTTAGCCCTGGCCTCTCTAATTGGAGTCCCCTTTTACATCCCGCTCCAGAGCCTTCCGTACGTTTTAACCGTCGGTGCGTTCAGCATAGGCTTTTCTCTCGTGTTATTTCTCTTTGCCCTCAGAGAAATCGGTGCGATGAGGACGGGGGCAATTTTCTCAACTTCTTCACTCATAGGTGCTCTCTTCGCCTTCCTGGCTCTTGGCGAGAGTCTCACGGCACTGAAGGTCTTCTTTGGCATGATCATGCTTCTTGGAGTGTACGTGCTCTCCAGAGAAGAAATCCACAAATAACTGCTTTTTGAAGGCAGAAGAACTATCCGGGGTTAGAACGGCTTCACCATTCTGTAGAACCTGTATTTTTTGCCTTCAAGCTCAATCTCGTGCTCCCTCTCGATGGTGTAGCCGAGCTTTTTGTAAACCGTTATCGCCACCTCATTGTCGACCTCAACGTCCAGGGCGAGCTTCTTAGCCTTGCTTTCCCTGGCAAGCTCTTCCGCCTTCAGCATCAGAGCCTTTCCTATTTTCCTCCCCCGGAAGTCTGGATAGACCGCTATGTTGCTGATGTAGTAACCGCCCTTCTCAAGCCTTCCACTCCCAGAGATGGAGCTTATGAAGGCTGGAAGTTGCCTGAGGAAGTCGAAGCCGAGGATCTTCATCATGAGCCAGCCAGTATTGCCTTTTTCTTCATTCTTCGCCTTCCAGTCGTAGCTTAGGAGCATTCCGGCTATTCTCCCTCCGAACTTCGCAAAAACGACGTGTTTATGGCTGAAAAGATTCCCCTTTTCGAGGAAAGCCCTCACAAAGAACTTCTTGAACTTTTTTCCCAGGAGGTCTGGAAAAAACTCCGGAGCTGAGATGCGCATGAGCTCTGCGAAGTGTTCGGCTTCTTCCGGCGTTCCTTCGGCAGGTTTGATAACAATCTCTGACATGGAACGATATTCGCGGGGCAATTATTTAAGCCTTCTGAAAAGGAGATAATCAAAAGGGAGATTAAAAAAGGAGCTCCACCCAGTTCTCCCGCCTCTTCTTGTAGATCCTGATCAGACCCCTCTCCTCAAGGCGCTTGAACATTCTCCACGCGGTCGTCTTTGGTATGTTGAGCATCTTCTTCATCTCTGCCTGAGGCGCTTTGCCTCCCCTGTCGTAGAGATACAGCAAAACTCTCATTTCGTCTCTTGAGAGATCCATCTCTTCGATTTTCTTCTGGAACTCTTCTCTGTTTAATGGTAGGGAGAAGCTGCTTGTAGAACTTTCTGACGGCTGCTTCTTGATTAATAAATACCCTCCAGCGATCAGTATTGCTAAGATCGGTATTGCATAAAAGAGCCATTTTGTGTTTGTTTCTTGCTGTACTCCTTGTTGGGGTGGACTTGGGGGATTGCTTTCGACTTCTGTTCCTAAAGTAGCAGAGGAAGGATTTCTTTCGATTACGTATGAAACGCTGATGTTTCCGGGGGGCATTACAAGTTTGTTCTTGTCGATTTTAAGGGGAACTGAATTTAACCCGACTATCACGGCATTTTCAGGGAAAACAATCGTTACTGGGACTTCGGAAGTTAAATTAATACTCCAAAGCGGACCATCTTTAGATGTCAAATCAGGAGTGTAGTAAGTAACTAGGATATTAGTAACATTCTCAAAATAAATGAACAAGATAGAGTTATTCAACTTATACAAGAGGGGTTCATTATTTTCGTCTCTAACCATTAGGCCCTTAACGTTTCCTCCTATTAGGGGAACGTCTACCACCACAGTATATTCATCGGGAGTTATTATTTGGGTAACTTTTACATACCCATCTTCATACACGGCAAGTTCTATGTTCTCTACTGTATATTGGGCTAAAGTAAGGGGTGAAAAAACAAAAAGCAAGAGTATGCTGACTACAAGCTTCCTGTTCACTTGAAATCCCTCCATATGTTATTAATTGTCCTCTTCCTCTTTTTCAGGCTCGTTGGATTCATCATTTTTTGGGAAGTTATATTCCTCCCAATTTTCTCTCCAATTTTCTGTATAGTTCTCTTCATGTTCTTCTTTCTCTTCTTCATGATCTTCTTCCCATTTTTCCGTGTAGTTTCCTCCATGGTTTTTATCTTTCTCTTCTTCCCATTCATACTCCTTTTTGTACTCGTCATTTTCCTCATACTCTTTATGATCTTCTTTTTCACTCTCCCATTCTCCTCGCTCACAGTACTTCTCATAATGCTCTTTCTCGCCCTGTTCTCTATATTCCTCGCAGTATTCCTTCAAGTACTCCTCGTAAAATTCTTCCCGAACCTCTTTGATTTCTTTTACAATGTCCCTGAGCTCTTCATTGATTTCTTTTATTAGCTCTAGGGCTTCGTCATATTCTCCTTCTTTTATGAGGTTGTTGACCTCTTCCACAATGCCCTTGAGTTCTTCTTGGTAATCTTTCAGGATATCCCTAATTTCTTCTTCATACCCTGGAGGATAGGTAACATTGGAAATTTGAGTCAGGTTTTCAATCATGTTCATGAGTTCAATCGTTTTGTTTAGTTGCACGTTCAGCTTGGAGACAAATACTATTGAGATTTCATCGGCTTTCATTGAGAGCATTTGTGGGATTAAATCTTCTTCAATTGCTTCACTCAGCTTTTCTCTGAGGTCTTCAGCAAGCTTGAGGTCTTCATTGAGTGCGGTAAGATTTCCGTTGGTTATGTCAATCTCAACTTTTTCGTAAGCTTCTGCTGTTTGGTTATATAATTCAAGGAAAAGTGAGACATCTATTCCCAACTGCGATGCCTCATTTAGGATCTCCCCTACATAGGAGAGGTACTCTTGTGCCCTTCTAAGTTCTTGTTGAGCTTCGATTATAAGCTCTTCGTACTCTTCAGTTTCGTTTTTAGTTGTCTCTTCTTCTGGCATTAGTTCTTTAATTATATCTCTATACCCCTCCATGGCTTCCATTGCAAGCTCTATTGCAAGTTGGTAGTTTGAGCTATTGTAAGCTCCCCATGCGGCTTCTCTGAGAGCCTCCGTTTCATTAAACTCCCGAAGAATTTCGTTGTCTACATTAAGGGTAGCGTTAATCATAACAGTAACATAGTTCGAGAGCTTCTCGATAATAAGCAACAGACCATAAGCTTGCTCTGCCAGGCTCACATTGAGCGTAATATCTACAGTTACATTGCCCATTACTGTTGTTTCATTGTCAATAGAGGCTGTCTCATTTGACATCGTCACGTTGCTTGCCAGCCCTATGCTTCCGAGCAATAAGAGAGCAAAGATTGAAGTACCAATCACTTTTTTTGAGATCATGTTTTCTCACCTCAATTATACGTGGGAGGTCTTTATATTTTAGGGAAACGGTGGAATTTAAAGGTTTCATTGAGTTTCTAGGAGTTTCTTTGAGCGAACAGAATTGTGCCATTTCTGTGAACTTATAGTAGAATTTCTAAATTTGTTTTTTATAGTTTATTATTTTAGTGATAGTAAATGAGGGGATAAAGTTTATAAATATTTGCACAATTGTTCAAATATGGGGGTGATGAAATGACAGAAATATGCAAAGTATATGAGGAACATATGGATAAGATACTAGAGGTTGAAAAGAAGTTACCAGAGGAGGAATTGATTTTAGACATTGCAGACTTCTTTGATGCTTTGGGGAACCCAACTAGGTTAAAGATACTTTTTGCACTTCTAGAAGAAGAATTGTGCACGTGTGACCTCTCAAATATTACCGGTCTCTCAGTGTCTGCCATTTCACATCAGCTGAGGATTTTAAAGGACAGGAAAATCGTCGCTTACAGAAAAGATGGGAAGAACGTTTTCTACAGGTTGGATGATGAGCACATCAAAGATGTCTTGAAAATTGCATTGAAACATGTGAGAGAGTGAGGTATGCCTAAAAAGCTCAAGTTGGAAGGCCTTGATTGCGCAAGCTGTGCTTACGAAATAGAGGAAGCACTGAAAAAAGAAGGCTTTAAGTTTGCTCTGGTCAACTTTGCTACAAAAGAGGCCGTAATAGAGGAGGATATAGAGAAGGCAAAGAGAATAATCAAGAAAGTCGAACCAGACGTGAAGGTAATAGACGCTGAAGAGCACGAGCATGGCCACGAGCACCATCATGATGGAGACGAAGACCCTAAGAAGGCGCTCTACTTCATAACACCCTCGCTCATGTTGTTTGTTATTGGAATCGTCTTGAGATACTACTACGACATGGACAATGCCTTCGTGTTAGGGATCTTTACAATGAGTTATCTTCTTGTCGGATGGAAAGTACTCAGGAACGCTGTGATCAACTCAATACGCGGTAATGTATTTGATGAGAACTTCCTTATTGCGATAGCTACGCTGGGAGCTTTTGCTATTAGGGAATACCCTGAAGCTGTTGGTGTCATGCTGTTCTATGTCGTTGGAGAATTCTTCCAAGATCTGGCGGTAAATAGATCGAGGCGTTCGATTAAGTCCCTCCTTGCCCTGAAGGCCGAGTACGCTAACCTCCTTGTAGGGGATAAAGTTGTTCAAATAAAGCCTGAAAAACTCAAAGTTGGGGACATAATTCTAATCAAGCCGGGTGAGAGAGTTCCAGTTGATGGTATCATTATCCAGGGAACTTCAAACGTTGACACATCCGCCCTGACTGGAGAGAGCGTTCCAAGAACTGTTAGAGAAGGTGATGAGATCCTCTCAGGCATGCTTAACCTGAGTGGTCTCCTAAAAGTAAAGGTGACAAAAGAGCTCAGAGAATCAACGATTACAAGGATTCTTGAGCTCGTGGAAAATGCGAGTGCTAGAAAAGCTAAGACAGAGAGGTTTATTACAAAATTCGCTCGCCGTTATACACCAAGTGTGGTAGCTCTAGCAACATTAGTAGCAGTGATTCCACCACTAGCATTTGGAGAGCCCTTTTCAAAGTGGGTTTATAGGGCTTTGGTTCTGCTAGTTATTTCATGCCCCTGCGCCCTTCTCCTTTGTCTTCTCCAGGTTTTCTCTAGCTTTTTTAAACTCCCGGAGGCAGGTCGGACAGCAGAAGAAGTAGACCCTGTTGCGGTACTTGTAGACTATCGGCTCCTCCACGATTTCTTTTCCACAGTAATCGCACTTGAAGGGCACCTTTATTTTCGGTTTGAGTCTTTTTTCTCTGCTCTCAAGGATTGGCATTATTTCGAGGACTTCAACGCCCGTCCCCTCGATGACCCGCTTGAGATCTTCCATAGCATTGACAGCGACTTTTATGAGGTACTTCGTGCTTGTGAAGCGATTTATCTCGATTATCTCCTCGAATTCATCCATCTTTTCTGGCTTTTCTGTTCTAACAACAAGGGCGATCACGTTATGAGCTCTTTGAAGTTCTGGATTTAGTTTTATGGTGTAGCCTTCTATTATTCCATCCTTTTCAAGCTTTTCCAGCCTAGCCCTAACAGTCGGCCTGCTGACTCCAAGCCTCTCGGTCAGCTCGGATATGCTGAGCCTCGCGTCGTCCAGCAGGAGGTATATGAGCTTTAGGTCAAGGTCGTCCAGCCTGTTCATCATTAACACCTCACCTGCCGATGGGTTACCAAAATATAAAAAACATTCGGTTGGACTTTACATTTTGGTATGAATAATGCCCATAAGTTTCATCACGAAGTAAATAATGGTGGTGAGTGTGAGGATAACTCTTAAAGTTAACGGCATGACCTGTGCCATGTGTGTTAAAACCATAGAAATGGCCTTGGCTGAATTAGATGGTGTGAGAACTGCAAAGGCAAACCTGAACAGTGAGACGGTTTTCGTTGATTTTGATGAGTCAAAGGTCAGCCTGAGCCAGATCATCAGGACGATAGAAGAAGTCGGGTACGAGGTGATAAGGGAGCGCAGGGATGCTGTGGTCAAAATCGGCGGCATGACCTGCGCGATGTGCGCTAAGACCGTTGAGAACGCGATAAAAGAGCTCCCCGGAGTCCTTGAGGTGAACGTCAACCTCGCGACCGAGACGGCCAAAGTGTCCTACAACCCCTCGCTTGTTGGTATTGAGGACATCAAGAAGGCCGTTGAGAGCGTAGGTTATCAATTCATAGGCGTTGAAGGAGAGGAAACTCATGACATCGAAAGGGAAGTGAGGGAAAAGCATATAAGGGAGATGAGGCGCAACCTCATAGTGGCCTGGAGCGTTGGGATACCCCTCTTTCTCTCCATGCAGCTGAAGAGGTTTGGAATTTATGTTGAAAACCTGATCTACATCCACTTCCTCCTAGCCACAGTTGCCATAGCCTACGCCGGCAGGGGAATCTTCAGGAAGGCCTACTCCTCGCTCAAACATAAAACCCTCAACATGGAGGTTATGTACGCTTTAGGTATCGGCTCGGCCTACCTGACGAGCGTCCTGGCGGCGTTTGGGGTGATCCCAAGGGAGTTCAACTTCTTCGAGGCGAGCGTCCTCCTTATGGGGTTCCTACTGCTCGGACGCTACCTTGAGGCGAGGGCAAAGGGACGGACGAGCGAGGCAATAAAGAAGCTCATGGGACTCCAGGCGAAGAAGGCAACCGTCCTGAGGGGCGGGAAGGAGATCGAAGTCCCGATAACCGAGGTCAAGGCCGGGGACGTGGTAATCGTAAAGCCTGGCGAAAGGATTCCAGTCGATGGAGTTGTCATCGAAGGGGAGAGCTACGTTGACGAGTCAATGATAACCGGCGAGCCCATTCCTAACTTAAAAAAGGCTGGAGATAAGGTCATCGGAGGAACCATAAACAAGAACTCCGTCCTTAAGGTTAAAGCGGAAAAAGTTGGAAGGGATACGCTCTTAGCTCAGATAATAAGGCTTGTGGAGGAGGCGCAGAACACCAAACCTCCAGTCCAGAGGTTGGCTGATACGGTGGTGACCTACTTCATCCCGGCGGTGCTCACAATAGCTCTTCTCTCCTTCGCCTACTGGTACTTCATGGCAGGCAAGCCCCTGGTGTTCGCCTTCACGACTTTGCTGAGCGTCATCGTCATAGCGTGCCCCTGTGCCTTTGGATTAGCCACCCCGACGGCTCTGACTGTCGGCATAGGCAAGGGCGCCGAGATGGGGATACTCATCAAGAACGGCGAGGCCCTTGAGATAGCGAGGAAAGCAACGGTAGTGCTCTTCGACAAGACCGGGACGCTCACGAAGGGGAAGCCCGAGGTCACGGACGTGATAGCCTTCGGCATGGACGAAAGGGAGCTCCTGAAACTGGTGGCCTCGGCGGAGAAGCGCTCGGAGCACCCCCTTGGAGAGGCCATAGTGAGGAAGGCCGAGGAGCTGGGGATAGAGGTGGAAGAGCCGGAGGAGTTTGAGGCGATCACCGGAAAAGGCGTCAGGGCCAGAGTCCGCGGAAGAGAGGTTTTGGCAGGGAACAGGAGGCTTTTCGCTGAAAGCGGCCGCTCAATAGAGGGCATCGAGGAAGTCCTTCACAGGCTGGAAAACGAGGCGAAGACCGCGATAATAGTGGCTGTGGACGGCAGAACCGCCGGCGTGATTGGGGTTGCTGACACGATAAAGGAGGGCGCCAAGGAGGCCATTGAGGAGCTGCACAGGATGGGCAAGAAGGTCGGCATGATAACCGGCGACAACAGAAGGACTGCCAAAGCGATTGGAAAGGCCCTCGGCGTGGACTACGTTCTCGCTGAGGTTCTGCCCGGCGATAAGGCCAGCGAGGTCAAGAAGCTCCAGGAAAAGGGAGAAACCGTCATCTTCGTGGGGGACGGGATTAACGACGCCCCAGCACTGGCCCAGGCGGATGTGGGGATAGCGGTTGGAAACGCCACGGACATAGCGATGGAGAGCGGCGACATAGTGCTCGTGAGGAACGACCCGAGGGACGTCGTGAGGGCCATAAAGCTCAGCCAGAAGACGCTTTCAAAGATAAAGCAGAACATATTCTGGGCGATGTTCTACAACACCATACTGATACCCTTCGCGGCCGGGCTGGCCTACGTGCTCTTCGGCGTCCAGTTCCGGCCCGAGTGGGCCGCCGGGGCCATGAGCCTTAGCAGTGTCAGCGTGGTCACGAACTCGCTTATGCTTAAGCGCGTTAATATCTGACAATCCTTTTATCCTTTGAAGGCAAAATAATGGTGGTGTTGGTATGATACTCGAATACGATGGAAAGGTTGATTTCAGCAGTGGAAAGGTCGTGCTCTGGTTTTCCATTCCAAGCTGCCCGCCCTGCAGGCTGGTTGAGACCTTCATGGAGGAGTTAAGTGACGAATTCAAGGATATTCGGATTATCCACGTACACGCTGAGAAGTGGGAAGACCTCGTGAAGAAATTCGACATTCTGAACGTTCCCACACTCGTTTATCTCAAAGACGGAAAAGAGATCGGAAGGCAGAACCTCATAAGGACAAAGGAGGAAGTCCTGCTGAAATTCGAGGAGCTTCACAAAATTTAGCTTCAAAGATATTTGAAGCTGTCAAAATTCTTTTAAATTTTTAAACGGAGCGTATTCTAGGTGAAAAACTATGAAAAGTCTGAAAGCGTTTTTCGGAATTTTGGTTTTGGCGATAGTTTTTGTGGGAGGGTACGTGATTAGCAACGCTAATGAGGAAAAATACATTACTCTAGAAGCCACTTTCAGAATGGGAGGAGCGGTTTACAAAGGCTATGAATTTGAAGGAAATACACTCGTCTTTAAGTTCGATCGGAGTGGGGACTTCTTTACACAGGCAATAGAGACAAAGGAGTTCACAACAGATAAAAAGCTTTCTCCAGAAAAGGTGATCATGGAGATAAACACCAACGGCAAAATAAAACGGTACGAGGCAAAATTAATTGAAGAAGGGGAAGATATAGCCATTTACAAAGCCAGCGAGCTCTAACCTTCTGGAACCCCAACAGGAAAGATGTATAAAGGCTCTCCAGGTACATCAATTACTTTTTTGACTTCTCTATCTCTAAAGGCCCCAACTGCAACAGTCCCAAGTTTTAGGGCGGTAACCTGCAGATAAATGTTCTGCCCCATGTGTCCGGCATCTATGTGCACATACCTATACCCCCTCTCCCCGTATCTTCTTGTCGTCCTTTCGTAGTGCGCCACTATGATGATGTTTATCGGAGCTGTTTCTACGTGCCTTTGATTGAGACATGCTCTAGCGAGGGGTTTGCTCAAGTCCCCTTCGCGGATTAATTCCAGAGTATGGGCTTTGCCATCGTAGTGGTAAAGTCCCGGTTTAAGCCCTTCGACATTTGAGACTACTACATAAACTTCAAATGGATAGCAAGCACCTGCGCTTGGAGAAGTTCTTTTACCCCAGGCATTTATTCCATACGCGGCCCAGAGTATCTGGGAGACTTCTTCAAGGGTTAATGGCTCATCTTTGTATTTTCTTATGCTCTTCCTCAGGTTTATCGCTTCCTCAACACTCATCTCACCTTTAAGTCTCGGTGCAGGAAGTTCAACCTTCATGGCACATCCCAGAATTAATGACGGTGTCTTCATTGATTAGGGTTTTGGTGTTAAAAATAAAAAATCTGAGAAGAAGTCACTACTCCTCAGCAAGCGTTGGGACTGCACTTCCGGCCTCGAATTCGGACGTGAACAGGTGTCTGGTTTTGTTGGCTATCCATACCAGACTCAGCATTATCGGCACTTCCTCAAGAACACCCACAACTGTGGCTAAAGCCGCCCCACTTTCGAGGCCAAATAGGGCTATAGCGACCGCCACGGCCAGCTCAAAGAAGTTGCTTGCCCCTATGAACGATGCTGGAGCTGCAACCTTGTGTGGAAGCTTCCAGAGCCACGCCCACCCGTAGGCTATAGCAAAGATGAAATAAGTCTGTATAGTCAGCGGGATCGCTATGAGGGCAATGTGGAGTGGGTTTTTGAGGATTATCTCTCCCTGGAAGGAGAAGAGTAGTATCAGCGTCAGCAAAAGGCCTATTATTGATACGGTGCTGAGTTTTGGAAGGAATTTTTCCTCAAACCACTTCTGCCCCCTAGTCTTCAGGATGTGCCTTCTTGAAAGGTACCCAGCTGTCAGCGGGATGACAACGAAGAGCACCACCGAGAGGAGGAGCGTGTCGTAAGGGACGGGAACCTTGTTGAGGCCCATTAGGAAGCCGACTATTGGAGCGAAGGCGAAGAGAATTATAAGGTCATTTGTTGCAACCTGCACGAGCGTGTAGAGCGGATCTCCATCTGCAAGATAGCTCCATACGAAGACCATTGCCGTGCAGGGAGCAGCACCGAGGAGTATTGCCCCAGCTATGTATTCTTTGGCAAGTGAGGGCTCGATTAGGCCGAGCTTCGATGAAAACAGCACCCCGATGAAGAAGGAGCTTATGAGGAACATGCTGAAGGGCTTTATGAGCCAGTTGGTCACCCAAGTGACGATTAGGCCCTTGAGCATTTGACCCTTGTGGACGCGCTTTATAGCGGAGAAGTCTACCTTAACCATCATGGGATAAATCATCGCCCATATCAAAATCGCTATGGGCATGTTAACGTTAGCTATCGTGAGCTTTGAGAGTGCCTGGGGTACTGTTGGGAAGAGCTTTCCGATGGCTATGCCCGCCATTATACAGAGAGCCACCCAGAGTGAGAGGTATTTTTCGAAGAAGCTTAACCCTTTTTTCTCGCCCATTTCCCGCACCCATTTGAGTTGAAGGAGTTTTCAAATAAAAGCCTTTTTAAAACCAAAGGTGAAAGTTCAAATGAAGTACACCTCATCCATATTGATATCTACAGATTATTGCGGAAAGATATTTAAAACTGCATTCCAAGCCTTCTCGGTGAGAAAAATGGAAGAAAAGCTCATCCTCTTCGTCTGCGTGAAGAACTCCGCAAGAAGTCAGATGGCGGAGGCTTTCTTCAACCACTTCAACGATGACCCAAGGTTCAAGGCCATGAGCGCCGGAACGGAGCCGGCTGAGGAGATAGACTCTCTAGCGAGGAAGGTCATGGAGGAAATCGGGATTTCCCTTGAAGGACAGTACCCGAAGCTCTACACCGAGGAGATGGCCGATAAAGCTTACATAGTCATCACGATGGGATGCCTCGACAAGTGCCCCTACGCTCCTCCGGAGAAGACCTGGGACTGGGGGCTTGAAGACCCCTACGGAAAGCCGGTAGAGAAGCACCGTGAGATCAGGGACGAGATAAAGCGCCGCGTGTTAAAGCTCATTGAAGACCTGAAGGCCGGCAAGAGCAGGGACGAGATAATAGGGAGAAAAAGCCTCTTCACTCTTTGAATACTCCTCCCGTAACCAGACCTATTCCAGGTTTTTCTAACCTTCGCCGTCTTCCCTGTACCCGGCCATCTCGATTATTCCCGCGTCCTCAAGGGCAGGGAGGATAAGGTGTCCCTTTGAGGCCTGCTTCAGGCTTAATGAGAAAAACAAAGCAGAAGCTCTTTAGTCCGCCGGTTTTACTATCTCCACATCTCCCTTTATCTTCTCCGCCCCGACCGTGTTGAAAACAGTTCCGTACTTCTCGGCAAGCTCTTTAACGCGCATGATCTTCTTCTCGTCTTCGTTAGTGAAGATGGTGATCTTGTAAGTTATCTCCTTCAATTGAGGCTCATCGAGCCCGCGCCAGCCCCTAACTTCAACCTCAAAGGCCTTCACGTCGAGGCGCATCTTTTTGATTAACCTCCCCCAGTTGACGGTTATACAACCGCCTATCGCCGCTAAGAGATATTCCGTAGGATTCGGTCCCTTGTTATGACCATCTGTGTTCGTATCTATATTAAATGTAAACTCTCTCACCTTTGCCTCGCTCCCGACATTGCCGTCCCACTTTAAGTGTGCAGAATACTCAAGACGCTCCATAGTATCACCGTTTTAAAATGAACGCCATCTCAAATAAAAGCCCGTTTCCATGCAGATCTTAACGTTCGAAAGTCTTTTATACTATCACTCAAGAGTTGAGAGTGGTGAGAGTGGAGATGATAAGGGAGCATCACCACAAAGACCTCAAGGGCAGAATGCTGTTTTCCTTCGTCCTCAACATAGTGACAACACTAGCTGAAGTCATCGGCGGCATTCTCTCCGGAAGCCTGGCCCTTCTGAGCGACTCCCTCCACAATTTCAGCGACTCAATGAGCATCCTCGTGAGCTATTTGGCCATAAAGATTGGCGAGCGCGAGAGGAACGAAAAGTACACCTTTGGGTATAAGAGGGCCGAGATTCTGGTCGCATTCGTTAACTCGGCCGTTCTCGTCGGTGTTGCCCTTTTCCTCCTTGTTGAGGCCTACAAGCGGTTTAAAAATCCCGAACCTATAAACGGGCCTCTTATGCTCGGCGTTGCTTTAATTGGTCTTTTCGCCAACTTAATCTCGGTTCTCCTGCTTCATGAGCACGCACACGAGAGCATGAACGTCCGCTCTGCCTATCTCCATCTATTGAGTGACACACTGTCTTCAGTCGCAGTTGTGACCGGTGGAATAGCTATCATAAAGTGGAACATCCTCTGGATAGATCCCCTCATCACAGTCCTAATCTCGCTCTACATCCTCCGTGAAAGCTACGAAATTTTAAAAGAGAGCGTTGAAGTGCTCATGGAGGCTTCACCAAATCTAAATTTTGAGGAGATAAAACGGGAAATTGAGAGCATCCCCGGTGTTAAGAATGCACACCACTTCCACGCTTGGAGGGTGGGAGAGAAGGAAATCCACTTTGAGTGCCACGTTGAGGTTAATGATATGCCCCTCAGCGAGGCCCAGAAGCTCATAGATAATATTGCGGAGAGACTCAAAAGCTTTGGAATAACCCACGTAACGATTCAGCTCGAAGCAGGAAGGTGTGAGGATAAAAATACGATCTGCGGTGGGGAAAATGGTTAAAGCTGCCCTCCCAACTTCAAAAGGTGGACTTGATGAGAGGGTGCATGAAAGCCTCGTAAGGGCAGAGACTTTCACGTTGGTGGAACTTGAGGATGGAGAAATCAAGGATGTAAAAGTTCTGGAAAATCCCTATAAGGATGAACCTTATGGTGCAGGCTCCAAGGTTGCCCTATTTCTGGTTAACCTGGGAGTAAACGTCCTCTTGACACCTATGGACTGTCCCAAGGGAAAGGCAATACTTGAGGCAGGAGGGCTGTTCTCTAAATGGTTAAAAGCGTAAAGTTTAAATATTTTTGACTTTGTATTTCTTAATGGGTGGTTTAATGTGCCCAAGGCAACCTTTGTTATTAGTGAGGAAACCTTAGAGGAATTTAAAAAAGTGGCTATCCAGCGTTATGGGAACAAGAGAGGCGTTCTGAGTGTGGCAATAGAAGAAGCCATTAAAGATTGGATCAAGAAAACCAAAAAGGAGCTGGAAAATGCCGAGTGAGACTGTTAAGCTCACGGCAAAGTTCAAACTCAAAACAGAACCTGAAGGGTTAGAAGACCTCTTCTCCCTTTATTCTGATATTGTTAATTTTCTCCTTGATTATGCTTTCGAAAACAACATCACGAGCTTTTACCGGCTGAAGAAGGAGACTTACAAGGGCCTCCGGAGGGAATACCCAGAACTCCCAAGCCACTACATTTACACGGCCTGCCAAATGGCTACCTCAATCTACAAGAGTTACAGGAAGAGGAAGAGAAAAGGAAAAGCTAATGGAAAGCCCGTCTTCAAAAAGCAAGTGATAATGCTTGATGATCATCTTTTCAAACTCGACCTTGACGGTGGATTTGTCAAGCTCTCAACTCCCGGCGGAAGGCTGGAACTGGAGTTTTACCCTGCAAAATACCACGAGAAGTTTAGAGGGTGGAAAATAGGACAAGCGTGGCTTGTTAAAAATTCAAAGGGGAGTTTCATCAATATTGTCTTTTCCGAGGAGGTTGAAGTTAGAGAGCCAAAAGCCTTTGTTGGTGTGGACTTGAACGAAAACAATGTTACCCTTAGCCTTCCAGAGGGGGATTTTATCCAGATCATCACCCACGAGAGGGAGATTAGAACGGGCTACTTCCTAAAGAGAAGGAGAATTCAAAAGAAGATAAGAAGTGGTAAAAAGAGAAAATGGATTTTGGAAAAATATGGGATGAGGGAGAGAAACAGGATAAATGATTTATATCACAAATTAGCCAATAAGATTGTTGAACTGGCGGAAAAGTATGGTGGTATTGCTCTCGAAGACTTGACGGAAATCAGGGACTCGATAAGGTATTCCGCCCAATTGAATGGCCGTCTTCACCGTTGGAGTTTTCGTAAACTTCAATCCATTATCGAGTATAAAGCCAAGTTAAAGGGTGTGAGTGTCGTTTTTGTCGATCCTGCTTACTCTTCATCCCTGTGTCCGATATGTGGGGGTAAGTTAAGCCCGAATGGGCACAGGGTTTTGAAATGCGAGTGTGGTTTTGAGGCTGACCGTGACGTGGTCGGCTCTTGGAATATTCGTTTGAGGGGCCTGAAGATGTGGGGAGTCTCCGTTCCCCCCGAAAGCCAGCCAATGAAGACGGGAGGCTGGAAGCCTACCCGTTATGAAATTAACACTTTACACACACTTTACGGGTAGGCAGAACGGTTAAAATAATCAAAGTAAAACCGGGAAAACGGGTAGAAGAAGTAATCAAGAGTCTCCAAAGTAGCTTATAGCCCCCGTTGGGCATATCCTTTGGCAACCCCTGCAGAACTCCACGCACTCCTCTGGTTTTATCACTTTGGGCTTGCCCTCGGAGGCATCGTAAACCCCATGGGGGCAGAAGTTTGCACAAGTTAAGCAGCCGGTGCACTTGTCATAGTCGATTATGGGATACCAGTTGTCTGCCATTTTCATCCCTCCTGAGTATCAACGCTCATGGCTTCATTAATTGCTCTCCTCCCCATTCCGTAAGCTAGAACTACCTCGGCATTGTGTTCCTTGATAAAGTTCGGCAAATCTCCTGGACTATGTTCATCAAAGGGCACTTCAACAACCTCTACGTTCTTTGTTTTTCCCTCTTCAACATCAACAAAAACAAAATACTCAGCCCTTCCAAAGTGCCTACTTACGTTGCTTTCTAAGCCCCTGTTATCCTCGGCAGGTATTGCAATTCTCATGTACATCACCAAAAATGGATGAAGTTTGATGCATATAAAGTTTGTGCATATGCACAGAAATCATAATAGGAAAGCTTATCAGATTTGAGAGCGTATATTATTTGAGGGATATCCATGACCGAGATAAAGCACGTAAAAATTGGGGAGGATAAGTTTAGGATTACGGAGGAGGAAGTTGCCAGAAGGGAGCTTAAAGTTACAAAGATAAGTGACGACGTCATTCAGGTGCAGGAAGAGGTTCATGGCATTATAGCCCTTGTGGGTGCTGTAAGCAGCGTTAACATCAAGAAAGAAGAGCTTAAAGAACTTATAAAGGTCGCAAAAGAGGAATTCGGCTGGACTGATATCTGCTGAACCTTTTACCCTTTTCTTCTTTGGTATCATTGAGAGTGATATATTTTATGGTGGTAAAATTTTATAAGACCGAAAGTAAACGTATTATTGGTGATGTCACATGGCAGTTGGAGAAAAGATAACCATCAGCGTGATAAAGGCTGATATTGGCGGATGGCCGGGACACTGCAAGGTTCATCCAGCCCTTATCGAGAAGGCTAATGAGCTTTTGGGTAAGGCAAAAGAAGAGGGGACAATAATTGATTTCTACGCCACATACTGCGGTGATGATTTGCAGCTTATTATGACACATAAAAATGGAGTAGACAGTGAGAAAATACACGGTCTAGCTTGGAACGTGTTTAAAGAAGCGACTGAGATAGCAAAAGAACTCGGTCTCTACGGAGCTGGTCAGGATTTACTTAAAGATGCCTTTAGTGGGAACGTTAGAGGAATGGGCCCAGGAGTGGCCGAGATGGAGATTACCCTGAGAAAAAGCGAGCCTATCGTTACATTCCACATGGATAAGACAGAGCCAGGAGCATTCAACCTGCCGATCTTTAGAATGTTTGCCGATCCCTTCAACACTGCTGGACTGGTCATTGATCCCCACATGCACATGGGCTTTAGATTTGAGATATGGGACATAAAGGAGCACAAGAGGGTTATTATGAACTCACCTGAAGAGCTTTACGACATTTTGGCACTGATAGGTGCAAAGTCAAGATACGTAATAAAGCGCGTGTATCCAAAGAAAGGGCACAAGCTCCCTGAAGATGAGCCGGTTGCCGTTATAAGCACCGAAAAGCTTTACGAAATTGCTGGTGAATACGTAGGAAAAGACGACCCAGTGGCAATAGTAAGGGCTCAAAGCGGTCTCCCTGCCCTTGGAGAAGTCTTGGAGCCATTTGCATTCCCACACTTGGTAAGTGGATGGATGAGAGGAAGTCACAACGGCCCAATAATGCCCGTTCCCCTCAAGTATGCAACTCCCTCAAGATTCGATGGACCTCCAAGGGTTGTAGCGTTAGGATGGCAGATCAACAAGGATGGAAAGCTGATAGGTCCAGTTGACCTCTTTGAGGATGTGGCATTTGATAAAGCAAGAGAAAAGGCATTGGAGATTGCAGATTACATAAGAAGACATGGACCCTTTGAACCACATCGCTTACCGCTTGAGGAGATGGAATACACAACTTTGCCAGGTGTTTTAGAGAAGCTTAAGGACAGATTTGAGCCGATTTGATCTTCCTTTGCTAATTTTCTTTATTTTGTTCTAAAGAATCTATGAAATTCACTTGCATTATCCAAAAATCTTAAATAATTTGCTCTTTTACATAACACTCAGAGTGATATGGGAGGGAGGGATATGAGGTTTTCAGTGCTTAAGATAAACCTCGATGAAAAGAAAGTTGAAAGTGAAGAATTTGAGCGGGAGGGTATTTATGGCATAATTGATTATGCCTTGTACTTGCACGATGAAGTTTATAAGACCCACGAGCTCAAAAATCCCTATGATCCGAGGAACGTTATGGTTTTTGGAAAAGGGCCTTTTGCTGGTTCTGTTCTCCCTGGTTCTCATAGAATGACTTTTGTTTACAGATCGCCTCAGTACGGAGGGGTTTTCCCATCAACTATGGGCGGTGCGGCTTATCAGTTTCAGAGGGTTGGAGTAGATTTTGTGGTTCTTGAGGGCAAAAGGGAAAAGCCCACAGTAATAGTGCTTTCCAATGACGGAGAAAACCTGAATGTTGAGCTCCACGAGATAGAGCTTGAAAAGGTAATCGAAATATGGAAGGACTACAAAGGGGAAGAGGGGGTTTATGCTCTCACTCAATACCTCATAGATAACTTCCATGACAAGTTTGATGGAATGGAGTATAGAATAGCTTGTGTTGGGCCTGCTTCTCTAAATACGCACATGGGAGCAGTGTTCTCTCAAACTTTGAGAAACGGCAAGAGAGTTGTCGGAAGTGAGGATTGGGCTGCTAGGGGAGGAACTGGGAGCGTTTTGTTGAGGGCTCATAACGTTGTTGCCGTAATATTTGGTGGAAGAGCAAAGAGAAAGTTCCCAAAGGGTGATATAAGCAACATAACGGTGGCAAAGCAGATAGTTGAAGGCGTTCACAAGAAGCCCATGAACGAGGTCATATCAGAAAAGACCGTGAAATACAAATACAATCCTAAGCTCAACACGGGAGGAACCTTTGGAGGGAACTATCCAGCCGAGGGAGATTTCGTGCCCATACTCAACTGGCAGATGCCCTACATTCCAAAAGAAGACCGTATTAAAATCCACGAGAACATAATGAAATATTACTGGGAGCCCTTTAATAAAGAGGCAATAGAACCCAAAAACTGGACTAACTGTGGGGAACCCTGTCCAGTGGTGTGTAAGAAATACGCCAACGGTCACCACATAGAGTACGAGCCGAGAGAAGCTAACGGGCCTTTAAGTGGTGTAATAACCCTTAGGGCAAGCGATATAAGCGTTCACGCCGTTGATGCCATGGGGTTTGATGCCATCAGCTTTGGAGGTACCGCTGCATGGGTTTTGGAACTGGTCTATAGAGGATTGCTCAAGCCAGAAGAGGTTGGAATTAGCGACAAGCCTGAATTTGATAAGGATTCTCTTCTCTTAAAGCCTGTTGAGACTAGTGAAAAGAATGCCAAGCTTGTCGCTGAATTAGCCCACAGAGTTGCTTTTGCTGAAACGGAAATTGCCAGGATAATTGGTGAAGGCATAAGGAGGGCTAGTGAGATACTTGATGAGAAATTCAAGGATAGATTGAGCTACGGGGAAAGCTTCAAAGACTATGGCGTTTACACGCCCATAGGGATAAACGGAGAGATGGTACCCACTATGTACTGGGCTATTGGGAACTACATTCCTTTACCAATCCAAGGTCGCTACTGGACTTTCTATCAGTTTGGGGTATTCTTAGAGCCTGAAGAGCTTGCAAATAAGATAGTCGCCAGTGCCCTTTATGAATACTGGTATGATAACGTTGGTTGGTGTCGCTTTCACCGTGGATGGGCAAAGCCCGTGTTGAAGGCACTCTTTATGGAAGCTTATGGGGAAAATGTGGATATGGAAGAACAGGCCAAGAAAACAATAAGGAAACTTGTCAACTTCCTCAAAAAGGCAGGTTATGAGCCGGTATTCTGGGATTCAATGAGGGTTATAGACTTGGTTGCAAAAGGTGCAGAAGAGTTTGGCAACGAAAGATGGGCAGAGCAGTTTAAGAAAGACAAAGTTGTGACAGCAAAGGAGTACCTTAGAAGGGTTTTGGCAGAATACAGCAGAATTTTGGGAGTTGATTGGACGCTTTAATTTTTCACTTTGTCTTGTCTAAAAAAGAGGTGGTAAAGATGTTGAAGGAGCCGATTATAGCCATAAATTTTAAGACGTATATTGAGGCCACCGGAGAGAGGGCTTTAAAAATAGCCAAGGCGGCAGAAAAAGTTTACAAGGAGACGGGGATAACAATAGTAGTAGCTCCACAGTTGGTTGATCTTTATAGAATCGCTCAGGAAGTTGAGATTCCAGTTTTTGCCCAGCATGTAGACCCAATAAAGCCCGGCAGTCATACAGGCCACGTTTTGCCGGAGGCAGTAAAAGAGGCTGGAGCCGTTGGGACTTTACTCAACCACTCCGAAAACAGAATGATCCTTGCGGATTTGGAAGCTGCAATAAGAAGGGCTGAGGAAGTCGGCTTAATGACAATGGTCTGCAGCAACAACCCTGCAGTTAGCGCGGCAGTTGCCACTCTAAATCCGGATTACGTTGCTGTTGAACCGCCAGAACTTATTGGCACTGGAATTCCAGTCAGCAAGGCAAAGCCTGAAGTGATAACTAATACTGTAGAGCTTGTTAGGAGGGTAAACCCGGAGGTTAAGGTTCTTACTGGTGCTGGTATCTCAACTGGAGAAGATGTGAAGAAGGCTCTAGAATTGGGGACGGTTGGAGTTCTCTTAGCAAGCGGCGTCACAAAAGCCAAAGACCCAGAAAAAGCAATAAGAGACCTCGTATCGCTGATAGTTTAGCCTTTAAGGATCATTATCTCCGCTTCAATGTCCTCTAGAGATGCGTTCCATCCTCCCACTACATACCTTTTTCCATCTTTTGTTTCAACTGTTATGTTTGAGATAACCTTTCCTTCATTTTCAAAGAAGTCAACTATCCTTCCAATTAAATGGACGGGTTCTTGGGTCTTCACGAACTTTCCGTGTACTTCTATCTCACTTCCAATTAGGTTGTGATCCCTTATGTCCTCCACGAGAGCTCTAATATGTATGTAGCTCTTTGGAAGCTTTATCCTTTTTTCTTTTTTCTTATAGACTAGTTCTCCAGTGGGCCACAGTGCATGGTAAAAGTATCTATCGAGCATGAAAAGGAGATTTTTGTCCATTATTATTAAGGCGTAGCCCCTTATTGTTTGTTCTTTTGATTTGAACGCTTCGGGGGGAGCGTAAATGCCCAGATTTTTGTCCTGTATTACTATTGTTGGGTCCTCTACTTCTCTTACCTTAATTTTGTCTGCAATTTTTGGAACTTCCTTCTTTCCATACAAAAAGAGGTCAATTGTGACTTCCTTGTTTTTTGCCTTTAAAAATGGTGCCAGCTTTTCCAAAAGTTGTGAAGGAATTGCAAGGGAAAGGTGGTACTGGGCGTTCTTTATTGCCTCTGTTATGTAGTTCTCCAATGTTGTTTTGCTTTTTACTACTATTACCTCTCTCCGGCTTTCGTGGGGGGTGTACATGGCTTTTAATTCTTTTTTTGCGAGTTCTACCTTTTTCAGGTAGCCCTTCTCCATTTCGTCGAGAACTTTTTCCGGGTCAAGTGGAACTATTTTCTTTGGCCTTTCACTTGTTATTGCAACAAAGCCCTTGCTCATTAAACTCCGCACAACGTCGTATATTCTTGGCTGGGGAACTTTTGAGAGGGAGGCGAGATCGCCCGCTGTGAGGGGTCCTTGCTTGATTAAAGTAAGGTATGCATTTACCTCATATTTGTTCAATCCCAACTCCTTCAAGAGCGCCTTGAGCTCGCCTTCCTCCATTTGCTCTCCCTCATATTATGGCTTTTTCAGTGTCCTTGTCAAATACGTGGATGTTATCTAGGTCAATAACTATTTTAACCTTACTCCCGACCTCAAGGGGTATGTGGCCTGGGAGCTTTACCTTTATGATTTGGCCGCTTCCTATATTGGCATGGACGATCGTGTCTGTTCCCAAAGCCTCAATAAAATCTACTGTTCCCTCTATTGTTGTGCTTCTCTTCACGTGCTCTAGAGATGAGATACCTTCTATAGTCATGTGTTCAGGTCTTATACCGAAGACAACTGTTTTGTCGATATACCTCTCTAGGAGCTCTTTAAAGTCCCTTGAAAGTGGAATCTCAAACCCTTCTCCCTCTAGGATAATGGAGTCATCTTTCTCTTTAACACTCACCTCAAGTAAGTTCATCTCCGGAGCGCCTATGAACGTTGCAACGAATATCGAGTTGGGCTTCAAATAAACCTCCGTTGGAGGCCCGACTTGAAGGAGCTTCCCTTTGTTCATTACCGCTATCCTATCTCCCATTGTCATGGCCTCAACTTGATCATGGGTAACGTATATTGTGGTGACCTTTAACTTCGTTTGGAGCTTCTTGATTTCCGCCCTCATTGCAACTCTGAGCTTAGCATCGAGGTTGGAGAGCGGTTCATCCATAAGCAGAACATCCGGCTCGACTACTATTGCCCTTGCAACGGCCACTCTCTGTCTCTGACCACCACTGAGTTGAGCGGGATATCTGTCAAGGAGCTCCTCTATTTGAAGCAGCTCCGCGGCCCATTTAACCCTTTTATCTATCTCGTCCTTTGGGTACTTTTTAATTTTCAATGGAAACGCTATGTTATCATAAACTGTCATGTGAGGCCATACAGCATAGCTCTGGAAAACCATTGATATGTTTCTGTCTTTGGGAGGAAGGTAAGTTACATCTCTCTCCCCAAACCATATCTTTCCGCCTGTTGGCGTTTCTAAGCCTGCTATCATTCTAAGCGTTGTGGTCTTACCACAACCGCTCGGTCCGAGGAGTACAAGGAATTCTCCGTCTTTTATAGTGAGATTTACCCCATCAACGGCCTTTACCCTTCCTTTATCAAAATACTTCTTGAGGTTTTCAAGCCTGACTTCCACCATTTTTAACACCTCATTTCAGTGTTATACCCCACATTGTTACCAAATACTTCCTAGCAAAGAATATGAACGTTATAGCAGGAAGTATCATGATGAATGCTGCTGCAAACTTGTAGTAATCGGGTGCTGCTCCTCCACTCGCTCCGGCCATTATTGACAAAATTTGAGCCGGTAAAGTTCTGTGGGATAGGGTTAAAATTGACGCTACAAAAACTTCGTTCCATGACATGACGAAGGTAAACATAGCCGCAGCAGCTAAGCCGGCTGACCTCCTCCCCGCCCTGAAGGGCGAGGGTTCCAACGAGTTAACCCCTCGCCATTGGCAGGGAGGTTTGAGGGGTTTCATTTAGACCCAAGTTAAAGCGGGTCTTCGACCCCTCGGGGAGGGTCTTCCCCCCGTTACCCCTCCTCTGAGCATAAAGGCCGCCCAGATTCGGGGTTATCTTTTCCACAGCCTTCTTTAAAATGTTGAAAGCACCAATCAAATCCGCGTTAAAGTCAAGCCCCGTCG
>JACIVX010000003.1 GCA_014361295.1 Methanomassiliicoccales archaeon
CCCCAAGATTGTTCCTGGTGGATAGTAAACTCTCTTAGTTTTTCTTTTTTAATTTAATTAAGAAAACTTAAATATTGCAATATTCTATACTTCGGATGGTGATGTCAAATGCCAAGAATAGGAATTATTGGTGGATCCGGTGTTTATGGTGTATTTGAGCCAAAAGAGACAGTAAAAGTGCACACACCATATGGAAGGCCCTCGGCTCCAGTGGAAATAGGAGAGATAGAGGGTGTGGAAGTTGCATTTATTCCCAGACATGGAAAGAATCACGAGTTCCCTCCACACGAAGTTCCATACAGGGCAAACATTTGGGCCCTTAAAGAAGTAGGGGTTGAGAGAATCATTGGTATTACTGCGGTTGGTTCTCTTAGAGAAGAATACAAACCGGGAGACATCGTTATAACAGACCAGTTTATAGACTTCACAAAAAAGAGGGACTACACCTTCTACAACGGCCCAAGGGTTGCTCATGTTTCAATGGCAGATCCCTTCTGTCCGGAGATGAGGAAAATCTTCTACGAAACTGCCAGAGAATTAAACATCCCAGTGCACGAAAAAGGGACTTATGTATGTATTGAAGGCCCAAGGTTCTCCACGAGGGCAGAATCGATGATGTTCAGAAACTATGCCCACATAATTGGAATGACCCTTGTGCCGGAGGTAAATCTTGCTAGGGAGCTCGGCATGTGCTACGTCAACATTGCAGCAATTACGGACTACGATGTCTGGGCTGAGAAGCCAGTGGATGCTCAAGAAGTGCTTAAAGTCATGCAGGAAAACAATGAAAAAATTAGGAAGCTCTTAAAGGCAGGAATTCCAAAGATCCCAGAAGAGAGAAAGTGCGGCTGTGCTGATGTTTTAAAGAATGCTTTTGTTTGATTTTTATTATTACTTTTCTGAGTTGTTTTTATTTCCCCCCATTTAATTTGTTTTGTGGTTGGTTGAATACTCCCTAAGTAATTTCTTTCAGAACGCATTGAAAAAAAAAAAAAAAATAGTAACACTATAGTAAAGCGTAAAGCTTAAATATGAATTTTCGTTCATAATTTTGAGGTGGTTCGATGAAGAGGTTTTTGAGCCTCGTGCTGTTGGGGTTAATGCTGGGCTTAGTGGTTAGCCCAGCTTTAGCAAGTGTGGAGGGTGTTCCTGAACAAACACCAACTGTTCAACAAATCCCAACATGTCCATGCTGTTCTGGGAATGTCACAAAGGATGCACAAGTTCATGAAATTAAAGGAGCAACGGCATATTTAGGAGCCGTACAGATCCTTAATTATGAAAGCACAAGAATATTATTACAACAACTCCCAAGCATGAAGCCGCTTCTCTGGGATTCAAAAGCGATCCTAGTAACTGTATATGGAAAAACGTACTCGATTGTAATAGTTCCACTAAGAAGTAAACTAGTTGAGTCTAGAGCGGTTCTTGTACATGTTAAGTACAAAAATATCGATCATATTTCAGTTGTTGAAGAACTAACTAATGGTTCAAAGGTAGTTTATACACTAAAAAATGGGCAAGTCACTAAAATTAGTGTTGAGCCTCTTGTAAATTGGGGATGTGTAGCTAGGTGCATTGCGAGTGAATGTGCTGGATGTTTTGTTGAGGGACTGCCTCCAGGGCCATGTGATCTTTGCTGTCCAGTATGTGTTGGATGTTATTACATTAGGCATCCTTATACATGTTTAGCATGTATTGGTTGTGTAGGAGGGGTAGGAGCTTACTGTATCTATCGGTGTAGGTGATGTAGCATGGAAAAAACTGGGGGCATCATCCTTCAGCTGTTTATACTTTTATTTTTTAGTAGTGTTGTTGTTTATGCAATGATTAACTATTCCAGCTTTGCACCATTATTGTGGCTTGTTTTTTGGTTGGTTCTAGGGTATGGTATAAATAAAATTGCCTTTAGAGACATTACAAATGCAAGGGACTATTCCCGAAAGGCATATATGATAGGGTACATTTTACTTGGAATTGGTATGGTGTTTTATTTTTTGAAAGGTGGAACGTCTAAGAGCAATGCGTTTTCATTTGTGCTGGCTATCTTGCTGATGTATGCTGTTTCCCCAATATCTATAAGGTTAGTAGGGCTCGAGAATGTAAATTATATTACGGATTTAAAAGATCTTACAAGATTAATTTTAGCTGCTTTGATTTCTCTTGCTGTGGGATTAGCTGTCTCCCTGCTTGTTTTTAGTGTCATGCGTTGAACATCTTAACAAATAACAGGGTGAGAACAATGAAAAGGCTAATATTTAGTTTATTATTGTGTGCTATTGTTTTAGGGTGCATTTCTCAGAGTTATTCAGTTGAAGACATAACCTTATACTGGGCTTCCGTTAAGTCCTTTGAGGCTCAAGAAATCATCAAGATTGGCAATCAGTCCTTTGAAAGTCATGTAATTTTTGTGAAGCCTGATAAAATAATTAGGGAAGATTATGTTAACGGATCCTTAGCTCAGAAAATCATCATTGAGAATAACACTCAAAGGGTTATTACTTCAAATACCACTTTTATCCTTAATGCGACAATAACTGATGTTAATGCCTTAGACCCATTTGTGGCAATACTGAACAACCTCCAGAACTTTAACATCATGAAAAACGGCGATATTTTAATTTTGAAACCCAAAACCCCGGAAATGCTCACTTATGAAGTCAAACTTAACGGGAAACTACCAGCCAAAATCACAATAAAACAAGCAGAACAAACAATAACAATAGAATACAAAAAACTAAAGGCAACTGGTTAGAGCTGTGAGTATTTCTCGTTGTCTTTTCTCTTTCTTCATCAGCAAAAGGCTTATAATTTCTCATTTCTTAGACCCTTTTAAAAAGAAAAGGTGATTCCATGAGCATTCTCATAAAGAATGGCTACGTGATCTATGGTGAGAACCTTGACGTTATCAAGGCCGATGTTTACATTGAAGGGAACAGAATTTCTAAAGTTGGGAAAAACCTCAATCTCGGAGCGGATTATGTGATTGACGCTAAAGGGAGAGTTATTTCTCCCGGATTCGTGAATGCTCACACTCACTCCCCAATGGTTCTCCTGAGGGGTCTTGCTGATGACCTGCCCCTTATGGAATGGCTTCAAAACTACGTCTGGCCAATGGAAAGAAAACTTAAGCCGGAACACATATACTGGGGCGCCCTCCTTGGAATCACTGAGATGATAAAGAGTGGAACAACAGCTTTTGTTGACATGTATTTCCACATGGAAGGGGTTGCAAAGGCCTCTGAGGAGGCTGGAATAAGAGCTTATCTGAGCTACGGCATGGTGGATCTTGGAGATGAAGAAAAGAGGAATGCTGAGATCAAAGAAACTCTCAAACTCTTGGAGTTTATCGGGAAGTTAGATTCTTCAAGGATAGAGTTCCTCTTTGGGCCCCACGCTCCTTACACCTGCTCTCCAGAGCTTTTGAAATGGGTCAGGGAAAAAGCCGATGAAAGTAAAAAGAGAATAACAATACACATAAACGAGACAAGAGATGAGGTAAAACAGATAAAGGAAAAATACGGTAAAACTCCAGTAGAGTTTTTGGACGAGTTGGGTTTCTTGAAAAGCGATGTCATAGCGGCCCATGGAGTGTGGTTAACTGACAAGGAGATTGAAATCCTAGCCAAAAGGAAAGTTACGATAGTTCATAATCCTGCAAGCAACATGAAGCTTGGCAGTGGGGTAATGCCCTTGGAGAAGCTCCTTAGAGCTGGAGTTAACATAGCACTGGGCACGGATGGAGCTGCAAGCAACAACAACTTGGACATGATAGAGGAGATGAAACTAGTTTCTCTCCTCCACAAGGTTCACAATTTAAACCCAACCCTTGCCGATGCAAGAACAGTTTTTAAGATGGCTACCCAAAACGGGGCAAAAGCCCTCAATTTGGACGCTGGAGCCATAAAAGAAGGGACACTTGCAGATATTGTCGTTATTGATTTTAATAAGCCTCACCTAAGGCCGATAACCAACATAATTTCCCATATAGTGTATTCGGCCAACGGAAACGACGTTGAGACAACCATAATAGACGGGGAAATAGTCATGCTCGATGGAGAAGTTTTGACCGTTGATGAGGAAAAAGTTTTGGATAAGGTTCAGAAGATAGTCGATGAGCTTTCATAGAGTATTGTTTTTTATTTCAGAGTGTGACACAAGTTCTTTTACACTAAATATTTGTTGTACATTTGCTTTGAGGTTTTTGTTGTTCCGATTAAAAATAACGAAGAACAAAACCTAAATATTCTGACATCATTAATCTCGTTGGTGGGTGTCATGATTAGAAGCCTCAAGATTCAAAATTTTAAATCAATTAAGGATCTTGACCTTGAGTGTAAGCGTGTAAATATTTTTATTGGAAAGCCTAACGTGGGAAAGTCCAATGTCTTGGAAGCCATTGGAATACTGTCTTTTGGGGCTTATGGTGGAGATTTAAGAGATTTTGTTAGATTTGAAAATACTGCAAACCTGTTCTATGACAATGAGCTGAATAATGCCGTAAGAATTCTTGCTGATCAAGTGGAGTTTACAATGGAGTTCGATGGATCTGTATTTGTTGGAAAATATGGGAACTTGGGCGAGATAAAGCTAGAATATGTGGGTAGACAAGTTGGAGGTCTTGCCTCTATTCAAAAGTTGAGAAATTTCAAGTTCTATCGCTTTAAAAAATTAAGTGAATTCTATGCACGGAATCCAGAATCTCTGTTACCTCCAGATGGTAAAAATCTATTAACAATTTTGCTGACCAACAAAGAACTCAAATCAACTATTGCAGAGATATTCAAGCCCTATGGGTTGAAACTGGTTCTCAAACCGCAGGAGAACAAAATCGAAGTTGTGAAGCTTTTGGAGGACGTCCTTATAGGCTACCCATACTCGGTAGTCTCAGACACTCTGCAGAGAGTTGTTTTTTACTTAGCGGCTATTGAGTCCAATAAAGATTCAATTTTAGTGTTTGAAGAACCTGAGACTCATGCTTTTCCATACTACACCAAGTTTTTAGCTGAGAGAATAGCGTTAGATGAGAGCAATCAGTATTTTATATCAACTCACAACCCATATTTTCTTCTTTCTGTGCTTGAAAAGACTCCGTTGAAAGATATCAACGTCTTTGTGGTTTACTTTGAGGACTACCAAACAAAGATGAAGCCTCTGAGTAAAAGCGACTTAGAAGACATTATGAGCCTTGAACTCGATGTTTTCTTTAATATTGATAGATTCTTGGAGGAGTAGTTATGAAATTTGAGAATGTTGTTTTCGTGGAATGTAATCCTGATAAGCTACTCCTTCAAAAGATGGGTGTCCCTAAAAGAAAGATTGTTCATGCCGGTTCGAAGAGCGAAGTATGTAAAAGATTGGGTAAAAGTGTAAACAGTGCTGGAGTGGTAGATGAGGATCCGTTCAGTATTCAACCACGCTACATTAGGAAACTAAAGACCATTGAAAGCTCACAAGAACTTGGTCTCAGAGTTCTGCTTGATAAAGAGAACAACAACTTTGTAATACTCCTTTCTCCAAGACTTGAAGAATGGATAGTAGAAGCCTCTAAGGAAGCCAAAGTCAGCTTGAATAGATATGGTCTTCCAAGAGATGGAAATGATCTGCATAAGGTTATAAACAGCAATCTTGATAAATTTGAAAGGCTTTTAGAAGATCTTATTGACAAAAGTGGGAGATTTTTAGCCCTGAAAAGCCATCTCTTGAGGTGGTGAAACTATGGAACTCCGTTTTGACAACCTCATTTTTAAAGTCGTTCAGGGCGATATAACCCGTTTTCCAGCCGAAGCAATAGTTAACGCCGCAAACAAATACCTAGAACACGGCGGCGGGGTTGCTTACGCAATAGCAAAAGCTGCTGGCGATGTTAGAGAATACATAAGGATAAGCAAAGAAGCCATGAAAGAGCAGATTGGAAGAAACTGGATCGAGCATGGGGAAGTCGTCGTAACCCCCGCAATGAAAATGGAGCAGTATGGCATAAAGTACGTCATCCACACCGTTGGGCCCTACTGCGGTGGCAGATGGGATGAAGACAAGAAGGAAAAGCTCAAAAAAGCCATTCTCGGGGCTTTAAAAAAGGCTGAGGAGCTCGGAGTCAGGAGCATAGCCTTCCCGGCTATAAGTGCTGGCATCTATGGCTGTCCCTTTGAAGAGGTTGTGAAGACTTTTGTCGAGATGGTAAAGGAGTTTTCGGAAGAAGCGAAAAGCGTTAAGGAAGTTTATCTGGTGCTGTACTCTAAGAAGGATTACGAGAGGGCTTTGAAGACTTTGACGGTTTAATGTCTCTTGCTGATAAATCTAATTCTGCCGAACTAACTACTTGACTTCTTTTCCAACTTGTTTTGATTATTTGTTTGATTTAATTTGTTGAATACTTTAAACAAACTTATAGTAATAGAAAAATTTTTATAACAAGTAGCATTATCTATCAGTGGTGATACCACATGGCAAACTTTGGATTATGGTGGGTCAAGTGGAATGGAGGTGAATACGAGTCAAGAATGATAAAAGGAAGAGATGAAAATTGGCAGGGTATCCCTGCAACCATTGATAACTTTAAAGAGTTGGGGTTCAATTATGCAGTAGTTCTTGACGGTGAAGGGAAGGGCACTCCACAACAAGGATATTCATATAATGATGGATATTATGATGGAAACAAGTTTGGAAGCTGGTTAAACAGACATTTCGAGGGTGCTATTGACTATTTTGCTTCTATCCCCATATTGAATAATACAAATATCTCCAGCAAGGGTGTTAGAGGAGTGTCCTACTGGAAAGGATGGATTGATGGAGTTTTAGATTCGACTGGAGGAAATTTAAAGGGATTTTACTGGAGCCTAGAGGATGCATGGCAAGTGAGCGATGGGACAGTGTATGAGGAAGACATTGAAGAAATATCAGCTTATGTGAGAAACTTAAACAAGAAGCTTATATGGATACCCTCAGCGTGTACATTGGTACTCGAGAAAACCAATATTTTCAGTCTTGCAGGCCTCTTCGACTATGTCTTTGTACAACCTAACTACTACCAACGAGGAGCTATTGCAAGGGGAGCTAATGATTACATCCCATATACTTATGAAGTTTTTAAAGAGTGGCTAACAAAACTTGAGAATCTAAAGAATGAGAACGATGCATTCAACATCTATATAGAAATGGAGGCCGATCAAAGTTTGCTCTTTTACTATATTGATCATACACACCTAGAAGAAAACTTTAGGATTTCCCTTCTTGAATACTGCGCCCCAACATTTAGTCCAGAATGTTTAAGCCAGTACACAACTGAAGCTAAAACCATAGCATACCACTACACTAAAGCACAGAAGGATGTCTTGGGAGGTTTATATCCGAACAGAGCATATTATCTCAGCATTGACCTGAATGTTATTAGTGAAATGAATGGATTTACTAGAAGATTGGGGGATAATTATGTATAACCATTTCAGAATCTCGTTTTTAGTCTTGCTGCTTGTTCTACCCTTAGTTTCCGGTGAGACCTGTGAACCTTACGAAACATATTCGATAACCTCAATCCTGCCAGGCAATGGGTATGCATTTATTATTGTGCACCATTCTGAATGGATATGCGAGAGGGTTGCGGGGGAGGAGACACTTAGGCGTAACATGCCCTATGGGGAATACGACCTCTACTATCTTTTCAATGGAAGCAACCTGCTCTTTTTGGGAAGAAGCAATCTCCTACTAGGCGAGCCTTCAATAATGGCTGAGATTAATGGGACTTTTTATATTCTGCAGCGCAGGGAGGAAATTATTCCCTACAAAAATATTACATTGATTATCAACGGTGAAGCCCGGAACTTTACGATTACCGCCCAGAAGACCGAGACGAGGGTTTACCGCTTTGAGGGATGTGCTGACTTGGCGTGGAACTGCACGAGAGTGGAGCTTCAGAACGGCACGGTGGTGTCCAACTGCACGGAAAGCCCCGTTTTGGACTACTTCTTCGCGGAGAATAGGAGGAGTCTGGAGGGTATCAGAGGAGAAATTCATGACGGCTTCGTAACTTTTCCGAACTCAAACTACAAAATTCCCGTTTTCGAGTTTGAAAGGCATTTCTCAGACTTTTTTGAGGGCAAGGAGCTTTCCAAAGCCCTCTCTGCCCTATATGCACTGCCCGTTGATGGAGGGATTCTCATCTACTATCCTGGCGAGATTAGGGCTGAGAAAGGCAGTTTCCTTTCGGAGTTGCCACTTGTATTCTTCTATGATGGAGAGAATCTAAGACATCTTGACATGAGCACGGATATGCAAGAACTTCCGGAGTGTAATCCCAGCCAAGCTCAAACAGAAAAAAATAAGAAGGAGATATGTGGTATCGGCACTTTGCTTCTCTTAATGATCATGCCGTTGGTTCTAAAAAAGTTGCACCAAGTAAAGGACAACTAAAGGGGTAGTGAGAATGAAAGCATTTCTCTCAATTTTTTTAATTTCTTTGGTGGTTTTTTCGTCTCTATGCATAAACCGGGCTTCGACAGGCCATTCCTCTCATCCGGAACCGGCTCAGGAAGTCACGGCGTTTCTCACTGAGGCTAAGAAAAACATTAAAGAATGCAACACAACTTTAAAGAAGCCTTTAGCCCCTTGGAGCGAGCCAGAGTATTTGAACATGACCGTCCTAAATGGAACAACCCTCAAGCTGGGCGGCAAGATATACAGATACACTGTTCTGGGCATCTGGAACGTTAGTTTTTCTGGAGAGGCGAACAGTGGGGAGTACAAAATTATCTGGGAGCAACTAAAGAACCTCACAACAACCGGGGGACATGAAATTGACTTCAAAATTTACAAAGGGAGTGCAATGATAAGTTCTTTCACCTACTGGTATGTCCCATTCCAGCTGGATTCGTTCTGTGTCGTGGTTAGTTCCAAATCCATAAAACTCCCAAACGGAGATACGTTAACCTTTATCTTCATGCATGTCGAAAAAGGAGATTTGTGGATTGCTTTACTTGGGTGACGCTTAGGGCTTCAGCTTAGCCCCCCAAGGCCAGGGTGTAAAAATCACCGGTACAGTTAGATATGGCGAATGCACAGAACTAATGCTCACTTTTATTCACTAAATTTGATGTACGGGAAAGCGTATAGAGCTTAACTTTGGAATTATTCCCCATAGCCCATCCTGACAGTACCTTTTTCATGAGCTCTAGATTCACAGGAATTGAAAATCCTGTAGTGTTTGCTGAGTATCGAATAGATTTCGAATTTTAACCTGACGACCTGATTAGCTGGGGCTAAAATCCCTTTATTTTCTATCTTGGATTTTTCAATTCACACTATTGAAAATAGAAAACTATA
This sequence comes from Methanomassiliicoccales archaeon, assembly GCA_014361295.1. Taxonomy (NCBI): domain Archaea; kingdom Methanobacteriati; phylum Thermoplasmatota; class Thermoplasmata; order Methanomassiliicoccales; species Methanomassiliicoccales archaeon. Next base: position 9,319 of record JACIVX010000003.1, read on the forward strand.
TATACGACTAATGCCTAATGCCCAATGCCCAATGCCCAATGGTGATGTCCTTGAAGCGGGCTGGACTCTTGGCTGGAGTGTTGGTTTTGATTTTTGTTTTTTCAGAGCTTGTTAGCGCTCTACCTCGGGCTGACGTGGACAGCTGGACGGCCATTGGTCTTTTTGTCAAGGGTCAGATTGATATAGCACATACCAAGAGGACTATCAACGATCCGCATTTTGTGGAGGAACTCACCGATCTCGTTTTGAAGAAGTTCGGCAGACAGCTTGATATTGAGATCGCTGAACATGCTAAAAACCTCACACCTGAGCAGAGGGAAACCCTTAAGCGGTTGCTGGTAAGCGATTATGTCCCCTATCTCTATCAGAAGAGCTTTTATCCCAAGAACGCTAAGGTGTTGGTTGTAAAGCCTATCAAGGTTACCTCAGTTAAGACTAATGGTAAAGTCTATGACTATTACTACGCTTCAATGAGCTCTTCGATTCCCTACCCGATCCACTGGTGGGTGCAGGTACGGGTGGATATAGATGGGGGCAGTGGAGTTGATGATGGTGGAAATGGATACAATGTTAATGGAAAGAATGACTTGTTTAAAATAGTAGTATACTATACATCCAGTAGCGTTCAGTATGAACTTCACTTTTACGACGAGGATCACCCGGATCCGTTTTGGGATGACTTGTACGACGGATACAGATGCGATCATTATCCCGGAAGAGACGATGCCTACGGATGTGAGGATATAGAAAGTATTAAAGTTGAAAATGGAGTTATAGAGTTTCCATCAACGTTCAGTGGCGACTACGATTGTCATGGGAACTACTGTGAGGAGCCACAAACCTATGCTGTGGATGGGCCCAACCATTATAGTGGCACAAGGCCTTATTCTTCAGGCGTTGCTATTTACGTGAGCAACACGTGGAACCATCTAATGGATACAATTGATTCAAACCCGTCCATGGAGAAAGTATGGTGGTACACATCATGGGATTAGTACCTTTAATACATTCCATTTTGTGGGGATAATATGAACCAAGAAAACGAAAACCTTGAAGTTTGGCTTCCCCTCCTAATAGCCTTGAGACTTGCCTTTCGTTTTTTGATTTTTCTGGATTTAGAGTTATTTCCAGTTTTCTTCTTAAATATCCCTCTGTTATCAAAAATGCCGCATGGTTTTCTGCTTCCGTATCTTCTAGGAATGTTCTTCATTGAAGTTGGCCTACTTTGGACATTAAGAAAAGAGAATTTACCGTTAAAATCCCTCTTGGTATATTTTGGTACAGCTACAGTGCTTGAATTTCCGTATGCCCAGTTTAAAGGGCTATTAACCGGGTATTTTGACGGTATATTTCTCTTTGTCCTCCCATGGTATCTCAGTGCCCTTGCGGGTTTGGTGACTTCTCTAAAATTACTTTTTAGGATGCCATGAGTGTGAGGAGAAATTATTTAGGCAACGTATGGAATCAATACTGTGGACTCTAATCCTCGTATGAGCAAGAAGGAGTGGTGTACATCATGGAGCTGAGAACCCCTTTAAAGATTCTTTTATCTTTGCTTCTCCTTTGCCATGTTATGATTATCTGGGTGATTTTTCCTCTCCTTACAGCTCTTTCCCTCTGGCAGACAGTTTTATACTTGGTTTCTGTGGTGCTTCCTTTTTACAGTGTCTATGAACTTTTTTTGAATGAGAATAGGGGAATCCCTGCATCTCTGCTATGTTTTATTCTCCTTCTCCTGTTGGATATCAATATCGGTTTCAAGGCTCTTTACTCTCTGCCTTTGATAGGGATTGGAGGGAGTATAATCCTCTGGTTTTTGGGAAAGAGCTCCGGGGGTGTACCTCATGGATCTGGATAGAACCTGGTTCTTTTTCTTACTAATGTTCAGGCTCGCCTTTCGATTCATCTCAGCTATGGATATTCTTGGAATAGTGCTCTTTTACAACGTTCCTCTTCTCATGAATCTACCCCTGCCGAGGTTCACCATCCCCGGCTACATCCTCCTCATGGGTGCTCTGGAAGTTTATCTCATAATGATACTGCGGAAGGGGTTCTTTCCGGTAAAACTTCTCTTTGCTTATTTCATCATGGCACTCGTTTTGAGTTGCCTTATGCCGCTTTAAGCGGAACTTCACTGGGATTAACACTCTTCGTTCTTCCTTGGTATTTGAGTGCACTGGTTGGGTTTATACTGGTTTTAAAACATGTCCACAACTCTCTTGGCAGAGCATAGAGGGGTATCCTCTTCACTGTTGCATTACTCAAGTCCAACTTCCCAATAATGTCCAGTTAAGATTATAACTTTCTTTCCCTTATCAAAGAACGGTGGACCCTTTGAAGAAAAAACTCTTCATAAGTGCAATTTTTCTTGCTTTTTTGGTAGTATTTACAGTGGCAAGGTGGAACAGCATTAATACTGCTCCTTCTTCAACGGCCTCTCCCAAAACCGAGAATTTTTCAGAGATAAGCTCATCCAGCCCCAAAGTTTTGAATGCTTCTGAGGAATGGGTTATCGAAATCACTGGGCTTGTGGAAAGGCCCATGAACATCACCCTCTCACAACTTAAGGAGATGCCGCAAACAGCGGTTTTTTCTGAGCTTTATTGCGTTGCCTATCCAGGAAAGGCTAGAAAACAGGGGTTGTGGATGGGAGTTAAGTTGTCTTATATTCTAGAGCAAGCAGGAGTAAAAGATAGAGCAATAAAAGTGGCATTTTACGCCAGAGATGGGTTCAAAACCGATCTTACCCTTGAGGAAGCCCTTACAAATGATGAGCTGATAGTAGCCTACGAGTTTAATAACGAGCCCATTGAGCCCCGTCTTATAGCCCCTGGAATGTGGGGATACAAATGGATCAAGTATTTGATTAAGATAGAGGTTGTGGATTACAACTTCTTGGGAACTTACGAGAGCGAAGGCTATCCGGATGATGCATATATTGGTGAAAAGCCATGAGGCCATTTAGGATTGTGGAACTTACAGCGGTTCCGCTTTTTGTTTTCTCTTTTATTCTTATTATCACGGGATATGGGATTGTAAGCCCTAAGGTGATCTCAATCTTTACTTTTGGCTTGGTCTCATACCAGAATGCTCCAACGCTCCATTCATACCGGCTTATAAGATATGGCTTCTCTGTTTTGCTCCTTGTCCACTCCTATGCTGGTTTTGAGGTTTTTGGACTTAAGAAAATAAGAAATCGAAGGTTGAGGCTCTTCTTAAGCTATTTGCTTTTGTTTATTGTTATCTATGTAGTGTGGGTAGCAACAATAACAGAACTTGGGGAAATTTTTTAGAGTAATTTTTTTGTTTTTTAGTACTCACCATTTCTTGGTGGTCTGAATGTCCTCGGGGGTTACAAGGGAACTGATTTTCGGTGTTATGTTGGTTATTGTTATTGGCTTTGCCATAATTGGGTATGGGATATTGCAGCTTCTTCCCCACCCAGTAGCAACTCATGCAGTGCCACCAACAGAAAAATTCAGGAATCTCTTGGTTATTTACCTCGTTTCAGTTTTGTTTATTATAATAATGGAGCTATTGAGTTCTTCTCGACCTAAAGATGAAAAATTTCAAAAGAAGCCCCAGTAATTTATGAATTGGGTTGATGATTTTGTTATTTATCTCTTGGGATTTTTTGTTCTTTCCCCTTTCCTCTCTTTCTGCAGGGAAAGATAGTCTTTTATGATGTCCGTTACAAATTTTTAGTGGTGGTGCTCATGCGCATTGAGGACGGGGTGCTAGCAACAAGAAAAGCCAGTTTAAGCATGCAGAGATGAGTTCTTGAAAAATCCCTTTATCTTTTGAGGATTTATGCAGTTTTCTCAAATTCTGTACTATTTAGCCGAGAGGATGGTCGAAACTTCCACCCCCGTAAACGAGGATGGACTTCTTCGAGTTCAAGAACTTCCTTAGCTTCTTTCCAATGCTCCTCACACAATCCCTCGAATGAGAAGGATCGCTTTTTATCAGTAATTAGACTTTTCCAAGATTCTTTTTCCTCTGTTCACTCAGCACAAGAGTTAAATACTTACAAAGCCTAAAATTCTGGGTGTTTAGAATGTACGATGTTGCTATTGTTGGAGCTGGCTTTACTGGTCTGCTTGCAGGCTCTCTCCTTGCAAAGGAGGGGTACCGTGTAGCGGTTTTCGAAAGGAACAACTTCGTTGGTGGAAGGGCCGCCACAAGAACCCCAAAGGAATGGGGGTGGGCGGAGAGGGAGGATTACCGTGTTGACTTTGGGCACCACGTCTTTGCCACCAACAGCTATCTCGAGTTCATCCTCGACAGGCTGGGTGCGAAGAGGCACTTCAAGTTTGTACCCCTCAACATGCCTTACTTCTACAAAAACGGCGGGCTCTACCAGCCCCCGGTTGGGTTTTTGGAACAACTCAGAGCCTATCCATGGATACCTCTAAGGTCAAAGCTCAGGCTCAGGAAGTTCCTCTCCTACGTAGAGAAGGTTAGCTTTGGGGAGGTTATGGAAAAATGGGCCTACAGGCCGCTGGAGGAGCTTTATGATGAGTTTGGATTCGATGAGAACGCAAGGGAGCTCTTCACGGACGGCTTTGTTGCGGGCTACCAGACGATAATAGACACCGAAAGGAACTCCGCAGGGGATCTTATACTCTGCATGAAGGCCTACCTCAGGGGGATTAAACGCTATAAGACTCCCCTCTTTTCCGCGGAGGGAGGAGTGGGGGCGATAGCGGAGGCCCTTAGGAAAACGATAGAGGAAAACGGCGGAGAGGTGCACCTCGGGACAAACGTGACCGAGATAATCGTTGAAAATGGAGAAGCTAAGGGACTAAAGATCGGTAAAAAGACCATTGAATCGAGAAAGGTTCTCTTCGCGGCACCCGCCTACTACCTCCTTCACCTGATAAAGGAGGAAAACCTTCCCGAAGAGTTCGCGGAGAGACTTAGGGAAGGAGAAAAAGAGGCCACAAAGCTCTTCCTAATCATAGGAGGAGCAAAAAGACCCCTTACAAAAAAACCCGTGGGGACGTGGATAATGGTGCCCCGTTCGGAGGTTAAGAACGTGGACTCCTACTATCTCATCTACGAAGTGAGTCCTGAACTCAAGCAGGCCCCCGAGGGGAATTACCCTCTAAGCATAGCGGTTCTGGCCGATGAAAAAACTAACAAGAAGGAGCTGGCGAAAAAGATGGTGGCTGATTTAGAGGCCCTCTTCCCCAACTTCGACTTTGAGAACGACTGGGACTGGAAGGCGGAGGTCATGTTCCCAATAGTGGACGGAATCGGGAGAACTATTGACTGGTACTGGGAGAGGAGACTTGGCCCGGAAACGCCAATAAAGAACCTCTACGTTGCTGGCGACTCAGCTCAAGAGCTTAGCTCCGGCGTGGATGGGTGTGCAAGTTCTGCCCTCTTTGCGATTGAGGCAATAATTGGGAGAAAGCTCTTGAACCTTGAGGAGTTCTATAGGCTCTGAAGATGGGCCTTCTTTCTAAATTTTCGGATGGGAAACGCACTTGCCTTTCTACTGTGAGGAACTCTCTGGAGAAAAAGTTAAAGTTATGGACTCCGAATTTCCATGGGGTGGTGGCTTATGAGAATCGAGGACGTTTACATCTGGGATATCAACGCGAAATGGCTCGGTATAACCCCTTACCAGCTCATGGAGAACGCTGGTGCTGGGGTTGCAAGGGTTATAGAGGAGAAGTTTGGTAAGGGCCTAAAAATAGCAGTCTTTTCTAGTACGGGTAACAATGGTGGCGATGGTTTTGTTGCTGCTAGACATTTGAGCTTTGAGAACAATGTTACTCTCTTCTTGGTAGGAGATGAAATAAAGATAAGGAGTGATGAAGCGAGACACAACTGGGAAATCCTCAAACATCTTGATTTCATAACAATTAAAGTTCTCAAGGACTCAAGTCAGATAAAACCCCTAAATCTCGATGAGTTCGATGTTATAGTCGATGCTCTGTTGGGAGCAGGGAGCAAAGGAGAACCTCGCGAGCCCATACGTTCTGCTGTGGAGAAAATAAACGAATACGCTGGAAAAGCCAAGATAGTGAGCGTTGACCTTCCGAGCGGTTATCCGAGTGATGTCCGCGTTAAGTGCGACTTTGCAGTAACTTTTCAATGGGACAAAGAAGAATATAGGGACTTTAAAAGGGTTGTAGCAAAGATTGGATATCCTAAAGAACTTTATCATCTTGTAGGCCCGGGAGATGCAAAATTTGCCTTACAAAAGAAAGGCGAGCACAAGGGGCAGAACGGGAAACTCCTTGTAATTGGGGGAAGCGAGGACTATTTTGGGGCTCCATATTTGGCAGCAAAAGCTGCGAGCTACATAGTGGACCTGGTGTATTTAGCAATGCCCGAATACTCCGCTAGAAGAATAAATGATCCCAACATAATTTTGCGCCCCTTTGATGGCAAAAACTTCACAAAGGAAGACGTTGAGGACGTTCTGACAATTGCTGATGGTGTTGATGCAGTTGTCTTAGGCCCAGGAATTGGGGAAAAAGTAGAGACTAAGGACTTTGTAGTCGAGTTCCTCCGCTGGTGTGAGAAACCAGTAGTTATAGATGCCGACGCCCTAAAGGCTGTCGCCGAGGATTTGGACGTTCTTAAGGGTAAGAAATTCGTCTTGACGCCTCACGCTGGTGAATTCAGGATACTGTTTGGGGAAAAGCCCGAAGGAAGCCTTGAAGAGAAAGCAAAGCTTGTAATGGAAAAAGCCAATGCAGTGGGTGGCACTATCTTGCTCAAAGGGGTTTACGATATAACAAGCGATGGCAAAATCTGGAAGTACAATAAAACTGGAAACAGGGGCATGACGACTGGAGGAACTGGAGATGTGCTCGCTGGAATAGTTGGGGCTTTGCTCGCACTGGGCAACGAGCCTTTAAGAGCTGCAAGTGTTGGTGCTTTTCTCAACGGCATAGCTGGGGATACGGTAAAAGATGAAATGGGAGAAAACTTCACCGCTTTGGACGTGGCTAAAAAAGTTCCATTTGCTATCAAATGGGTTCTTGAATTTTAATCCTCCAATTTTAGGAGTTTTCTTAATTCTTTTGCTTCCTCTTGAAGCTTTGGGGAATTTATCAATACCAGGAGGTTCATGAGGTGGATGAATTCTATCGGGTTTAGATCAAAACCCTCCAGTCGCTTGATTAAATCTCTTGAAAGCCTCTCTATTGTTGTCAGGAATCTTTCAAGAACCTCTATGAAAGCATTTTTATCGTCAATTTCAAATCCTGCATTCGTGAATATATTATAGAGTGTTTCCGCCTCCTGACGATGAATAGCCTTCATTGTTGGTGTTGTTACGTCCCCATCTTGATATGGTGCAATCAAAAATATCCTTGCAGTTCTTCGGTAGAGTGTTTCGTTTCCATCTTTCCCAACTTCTTCAACAAATCCTGCTTTTTCAAGAAGGTTTATGTGCCGATATATTGTTGAAGGACTCTTTTTTAGTATGACACTTAATTCGGAAGCGGACATGGGACGCTCTCTAAGCAGATTGACTATCTCAAGCCTTGTTCTATCCCCGAGCAGCTTAATTTTCTCAGGATCGGTAACAATCAGTACCTCTTTCATGAGTCCTCTGCTCTCAAAACTCTTCTAGCTTGTCTTGGGGGGTTTCGCTCTCCTCAATAATCTTCTTTCCTGCGGCAACCATATCAATGCTGTGCACAACTCCACCAAACTCTTCTATTGTCCTTACAATCTCTTCATAGTCCAGATTGTCCCCAACGATGGTTATCTTTACGTTTTCCGTTTCTTTATCTATCTCCACGAGGGTAATATTAACACCATCTACCCCCTTCAGCTCACTCAACCCCAAAGCCAGTTCAGTAACCATGGGCTGGTGAGGTTTAAGCACATCTAACACGAGAAGTCTAATGCCTTTTGCCATTTTTTATCCCGTTTCCATTTGAATTTACTCCTTTTTAAGTATTTCTCCAAGCTTTCTCAAGAGCTCTATTGCCTCCTCATCCCTTCCAAGCTCTGCCATGGTGAGCCAGTCAATGGCGTGGATTATGTCCTCATCCGAGAATTCCTTAAGGGCGTCCTCTTTTTCCTCCATCTCTGCAGAGATTTTTGCTGTATAGGAATGTTCTTTCTCTAGGAGTCTGTCCATTATGTTCAAAAGCTCTTCCTCATCGAATTTATAGCCAAGGGCTTTGAAGATATCGAGCTTTGTCTTCAACCTTGACCTGGCTAGGTATCTGAGCTCGTCATCTCCGAGGTATAGATTTATGTAGAACGCGTCTGCAGTCCTTCCGTAGTATTTTTCCACCAAGTTCCCTTTCATTTCTGTTCTTTTTACCTCCACAAGGCCGGCTTCCTTTAGCTTCTCGATGTGGTGGTAGATTGTCTGCGGAGTTTTCCCGAGGATTTCGCTGAGCTGTGAAATGGTCATCTCCCTATTTCTAAGCAACTTCAATATCTGTCTTCTTGTATCCTCAAGCATTAGCTTTATCACTTCTGGGTCTGTGACTAGTTTAACCTTCTTTTTCATTGCCCTCACCAATTTTAACGTTTTAATAAGAATTTGAACGTTATAGAATATAACCTTTTCCCAAATCTGGAAAATTTTATAAATGTAAAATTCCCACATCAAACACCAGATATGGTCACTGTTGTGGGGGGAAAGGGCATGAATCTGGACTTCTTGTTCTATCCGAAAAGCGTTGCTGTTATTGGGGCATCAAACAAAGAGGGAAAAATTGGAAACGCTATAATGAAAAATCTCATAAACTTTGGTTTTAAGGGCAAGGTTTATCCGGTAAATGCTAGGGAAACCGAAGTCATGGGGCTTAAAGCGTATAAAAGCGTTTTAGAGATACCGGAAGAAGTTGATGTTGCAGTTATAGCGATTCCCGGGAAGTTTGTCCCTCAGGTGCTTGAGGAATGTGGTCAGAAAGGAGTAAAGGGGGCTGTTGTAATCTCTGCAGGCTTTAAAGAGGCTGGAAACGTAGAGCTTGAGGAGAAGCTCGTTGAAGTTGCGAGAAAATGGAACATAAGAGTCGTGGGACCCAACTGTTTGGGCATCACAAATATTGAAAACGGCTTCGACTGCACATTCAATCCACCGGAAAGGCAAGCAAGACCGGGATTTGGTGGAATAGCCTTTATGAGCCAGAGCGGTGCCTTTGGGGCTGCTATCCTCGACTGGGCTGCAAGACATGAAGTCGGTATGAGCAAATTCATAAGCCTCGGAAACATGGCAGACCTTGATGAGAGCGACTTCATGGAGTATTTGAAGGACGATGAGGCCACTAAGGTTATCACGGCATACCTTGAGGGAGTTAAAGATGGACGGAAGTTCTTTAGAGTTGCTAAAGAGACTACCAAAAAGAAGCCCGTAGTAATTCTTAAGAGCGGAAGGACTGAAGCTGGGGCTAAAGCTGCCGCCTCCCATACCGGCAGCTTGGCGGGCAGCTATGCCATTTATAAAGCCGCTTTTGAGCAGACAGGGGTTTTAGAAGCGAGAAGCATGAGACAGCTCTTTAACTATGCTAAGGTGCTGGCAATGCAGAAGCCAGCAGAAGGAGACAGGGTGGCAATAGTTACCAACGGTGGCGGAGCTGGAGTAATGATGAGCGATGGAATTCTTGAGGTAGGATTAAAAATGGCCGAGCTCAGTGAGGAGACCAAAGAGAAATTCGCCAGGGCGATAGAAGAAGGAAAGCTCCCGTACCACATGAGTTACAGGAATCCCATCGACATAATTGGAGACGCTCCCTCTAGCAGATATGAGATTGCTATGCGCTATGCTTTAGAGGATGAGAACGTTGATGTTTTGGTTGTTATAGCTCTCTTCCAGAGCCCGGCTTTAGATGAAGGCATCGTGGAAAAAGTGGGCGAAATGCAGAAGTACGGAAAGCCAATAGTTTTCATAGCTCCCGGTGGTGAATTCCCGGAGAGGATGGCGAGAAGAATAGAAAAGACAGGAGTACCGGTTTTTGAAACAGTCGAGGATGGGGTTGATGCGGTTTACGCTTTGGTCAAGTACGGGCGGTATCTTAGAGAGACGATTTAGGGTTGCCTTGGGGAAAACTTTATATTTTTATTTTCCACTTTTAGACCATGCACGGTGATTGCTTTTGGCTTTGGTGATGAAATCTGGATTCCTCTTTTGGTTAGTTTGATTTCTGGAGGTGTTCTGGATGGAATTTGAGGTAACTCCATGGGAAGTAAAGGGTGTAGTAGATTACGACAGGCTCATTACGGAGTTTGGAACGACGCCGCTCACCGAAGAGCTGCTTGAGAAGACCAAAGAGCTTACCAAAAGTGAGCTTCCGATATACTTTAGGAGGAGGTTTTTCTTCTCCCATAGAGACTATGACCTTGTACTCAAGGACTACGAAGAGGGTAGAGGCTTTTTCCTCTACACGGGGAGAGGCCCAAGTGGGCCGATGCACATCGGACACATAATCCCCTTCTTTGCAACAAAATGGCTTCAGGAGAATTTCGGAGTTAACCTGTACATTCAAATAACAGACGATGAGAAGTTCCTCTTCAAGCCCAATCTAACCTTTGAGGAGACTAAGAAGTGGGCGTATGAAAACATTCTCGACATCATTGCTGTAGGCTTTGACCCGGACAGAACCTTCATTTTCCAGGACAGCGAGTTTACAAAAATCTACGAGATGGCAATTCCGATAGCAAAAAAAGTTACCTACTCAATGGCAAGGGCAGTTTTTGGGTTTAACGACCAGAGCAAAATCGGAATGATATTCTATCCAGCAATTCAAGCTGCGCCTACTTTCTTTGAGAAAAGGCGCTCCCTTATTCCGGCAGCCATTGACCAAGACCCATATTGGAGAATACAGAGAGACTTTGCCGAAAGCCTGGGATATTACAAAGCAGCCGCTCTGCACTCAAAGTTCGTCCCCGGTTTGATGGATTTGGGAGGCAAAATGAGTGCCTCAAAGCCAGAAACTGCCATTTACCTCACAGACGACCCGGAGGAAGCAGGGAAGAAAATATGGAAGTATGCCCTAACCGGAGGAAGGGCTACGGCAAAAGAGCAGAGAGAACTTGGAGGAGAGCCAGATAAGTGCGTTGTGTTCAAATGGCTTGAGATATTCTTTGAGCCCGATGACAAGGCCTTACTTGAGAGGTATCATGCATGCAAGAATGGAGAAGTACTGTGCGGTGAGTGCAAGAGGTATCTGATAGAGAAGATCCAGAACTTTTTAAGAGAGCACCAGAAGAAGAGGGAAGAAGCCAAAAAGCTTGTTGAGAAGTTTAAGTACACCGGAGAGCTGGCTAGGGAGCAGTGGGAGAAGGCTATCCCTGAGCCTCTAAGAAAATAGTTTTTCTTATTTTTCAAAATTTTGTAAGCTTCTGTAATGGTTTATAAGCTCTGAGTTGCAATTTTAGTTGGTGATCACATGATTCGCCTGCCATTTAGAGACACGTTTTATGAAGTTAAGCCAAGCAAGATAATATGCCTTGGAAGGAACTACGCCGAGCACGCAAGAGAACTTGGGCATGAAATTCCCAAAGAACCGGTAATCTTCTTGAAGCCTCCTTCTGCCCTGATAGGGCCTGATCAAACGATAATCCTGCCGAGAAGGAGCAACCGTGTTGACCATGAGGTTGAGCTTGCCGTGATTATAGGAAAGAGGGGCAAGAACATCCCACGGGAGAAGGCCATGGACTACGTTCTGGGTTATACCATCTTAATGGATATAACCGCTAGAGACCTTCAAGCGGAAGCAAAGAAAAAGGGCCTTCCTTGGACTGTGGCGAAGGGTTTTGACACCTTTGCACCCATAGGGCCGAGAGTTGTTGATAAGAGGGAAATAAACGTTGACGACCTTGAAATCGGTCTCAAGGTTAACGGTGAAGTAAGGCAGCTCTCAAGGACGAGCAAGATGATATTCAAGATAGACGAGATAATAGAGTACGTTTCAGGCATAATGACCCTTGAGCCCGGAGACATTATAGCCACTGGAACTCCCGAAGGCGTTGGCCCTTTAAGGCACGGCGATGTTGTGGAGGCGTGGATAGAGGGGATTGGAATTTTAAGGGAGGAGGTGCTTGCTGAGCGCTCGATTCTCTGCTGATTTTCTTTATTTGACAACATAAAGGTGAACCATCAACCCACCGTGACCCACTAGGCGGTGGTGGATGACTGTAAATCCATTTTCTTCAAAGGCCCTCTCTATGGCCCCTTTCTCTGTGGTCAGAAAGACCCCTCTTTTCTCCAAAACTTTTGAAAGCTCAGCAAAGAACTTCATGTAGAGCTCTGGAATTAGGCTTTTCTTTCCTATTTTCAGCCCATAGGGGAGGTTGCTTATGGCAAAATCGACGCTCTCAACGTATTGAGAGAGCTTTGTGGCATCTCCGTGAATGAATTCAATCCTCTCCAGCACTCCAGCCGCTAGAGCGTTCATTTTTGCACCGGTTAAGTGTTTTTTGTATTTTTCAATGCCGATAATCCTTCCCTCGTAGTCCCGCAGGGCAAGCTCAATTAAGATTGTCCCGCTCCCGCACATTGGGTCTAAAACACTCCCACCGTCCAGCTCTGCGAGTTCTATCATTGCGTTGGCTATACTTGCCTTTAAATGGGCTGGGTGGTCGTAAACGCGCCAAGGCCTCTTGTGGAGCGAGCTGTCGCCGGTTGTGTCTATCCCTAGGAAGAAGACATCATTAATGACCTCTGCTCTGAAAATTACTGAGGGGTGGTCTAGGTTTACTTTTGGTGTCCCGATCTTTGAAAGCTTCTCGTATATAGCGCTCCCCACGGTTTTCGCAATATCTACACTTGTAAACTCGTGCTCTCCCTTTCTGAAGCTCCTGACTGCGAAGCTCTCACTTACCTTCACGTAATTTTCGATAGGGGTGTTGAGTACAAAATCGTAAATCTCCTGAAGGGCTTTTTCTTTTTCCGAGCTGTTAAGCCTCGTTGAGGAAATATGGAGGATAACCCTGTGCAAAAGCTTGGAATTTTCGTTCAAAAATGAGGCTATCTCAAACTCTCTCTTTTTCCTCTTTTCATCAAAATAATATGCCTCTTCAATCTCCGCTGCTATTCTCCCTTCAACTCCAAAGGGCTTCTCTTCCACTTTCCCATTTAAGCCGGCTTTTTCAGTAAGGGCTTCAACTTCTCTCTTCGCTAGGTCTTCAATCCCCTGCGAGGTTGTTAATATGAACTTCATTCCCCATCACTCCAGAATTGCTACTACGCCCTTCCACTTCCCCCCAAAGCACTCGCTTGCGATGACCTTTTTCTTTGTTATTTCCTCGAGGAATTTTATTGCAGAGTCGCACTTTTTAAATCCTGTTGCTATCCCCACTGTGAGCCCTTCAATCTCTCTAAATCCAACCCGCTTCTTGTTATCGGGGGTTAACTTCTCTCCATATCTCCAGAGTATCCTCCTTGGGTCTAAGAGGTGCTCTTTCTCGATTTCGTCGAGAATTTCTTCAAAATCCCGGATGAAAGACTCTTTTTTCTCTTCTTCTTTTCCAAAGAGGGTAAACCTTCCAGTCTGCCATTCTCTCAGCAAATAGCGGGCAGTCTCTTCCAGATTAACTTTGCCCCCTTTCTCCAGGAGCCCTTTCTTCCTGCCAATGGCTTCAAGAATCTGCTCCTCATTCTCAAACTCGTCTATGCCGTATTTTTCGGTAATTGCTTCTTTTCTGGTCTCCAAAACCCTTTTTATAAGCTTTAGTGCTGGTTTGACAGGATCTTCAATCTTGTCTGCCGGAAAGCCGCCCCTAATAACGAGTTCGTCAAAGTCATCAATTGGGACGACCCCCGGAGAATCAACTAACCATATCTTCTTTGAAAGTCTAATAAGCTGCTTTCCTTTTGTATACCCCGGTATCGGTGCTGTCCCCACAGCGTGCTTACCTTTTAGAACGTTTATTATTGTGCTCTTCCCAACGTTGGGATAGCCTACTAGGACAACTTTCACTTTTTCTTTGCCTTCTTCGAGGAGTTCTTTTGCAAGCTTCTTTATCTCCTTCCTTAGAATTCCTGTCCCAGCTCTCTCCCTTGCGCTGATGAACACTATTGGAATGTCCCTGTGTTTTCTTTTGTACTCTTCGGCCCACTCTTTGGGGACTAAATCGGCTTTGTTCATCACTATGAGAAGCTTCTTCCCTTCCTCTTGGACGAGGTGTTCTACTTTTAGGTTTCTCGTTCCAATAGGGTCTCTCGCATCAACTACCTCTACTATAATATCTCCCTCTTTAATCGCTTCTTTCACAATTCTCCACGCCTTTTTCTGCTTCATCTCTTATCACCGTTATCTCGAATATTACTGTCCCTCCATTTGTATATGGTGGTCCAGGATCGAGGCACTGAACATATGCCTTTTCTTCGTCACCCAACCCTATATCTTTGGGTTTAACACCTTTTCGCAGTGCTACTATATATGGGAGGAAAGACGCAAATGCATGAGTGCAGATGGCGTCTGTCTCTTTTAAGTTGACTTTTGGCCCTTCTATGACTATCTTATCGCCTACCCTAAATACAGGGCACTTCCCTTTAATCTCTACAACCGTTATTATTAGCTTTTCCACTTGTTACCACCAAAAGGTAAATAAGGAATAAAGCCTAAAATACTTAACTAGGAATTTTATATTGAGAATTAAATATTATCCGGTGGTGCTGACCGTGGCGGAAGATATTGAAGAAAAAATACGGCGCTTGAGAGAATTGGGTAGAGTTTCTGTTGAGGAAAAAGAAGAGAAAAAGGCCCCCACTCCTATTGCAGGGCCTTCTCCTCCCAGAAAGCCTTCGAGATTAGGAAGGCTCAGGGAAAAAGAAAGACGTAAGAGAATCATTATAGGTGCATCTATCATTGCTGTCATCATCATTGCTGTTGTTATTGGATTATATACCACATATCAAAATCGTGCTGCAGAGAAGCTTCAAGAGGCCAAACTTGCAAAGATTAAAGAAGTTAACCAGTATTTTACCGGGGAGCTTGAGAATGATCCTATGAAAGCCCAGCTGATAAATCAAATTAACCAGGCAAAAAGTATAGACGAGCTTGAAAAGATAAATGTCAAGGCAATAGCAGAGCAAAGAAAAGCTCAACTGGAACAAGAACGTCTTCAGAGGGAGTTCCAGCAGGCAAAAGCTACAAAACTGACGCAAATAGAGCAATCTTTTGAACTTCTTCTTTCTCAGCCGCTCCCAGAGGATATAAAGAGTGAGGCTGTTCAAGCTTATAACCAATTAAAGGAGAGAGTTAATTCCGCAAAAACAAAAGATGAAGTATCTTTAATTGACCCCAACCCGTACTTGCTCGAGCTATGGAGAAAATATTACTACTACCTCATAGATAACACACCTACACAAAAGGTTATCCTCAAGAAAGGAACAGAAAAAAGTGTATACACAAAAACAGAGGCAAAGTACATGCTCAGCAAAGTTACAGATTTCACCGAACTTCTCCAGTACACAATAGAGAAAGCTGAAATGGTGCAAGTTGCTTTGGTCTTACCAAGGGAGAACGTTAATGGTGCCTTCCTTTCCTCAGGAGACAAGATAAAGATCTTTGCCCAAATAAACTCCACAGTTATTAGGAAGATAGCAGATGAGGGATATGTAAATATGGTTCTCTTCCTGACTGATTCCGGTGTAATTGCAATATCCGAGTCACAGCAGGAAACTAAGAATATACAAACAACTTCGGATACATCATATTCGGATAGCTACTCTGAGAACTATGCTCCAGGAGACCAATCAATCTCTTACGAGCAGAGTACAGAGGAAAGCCATTCCGTAAGCCAATCAAGCTCACAGACGGTAAGTGCATCTTACACTTACAATGTGAAGCTAAACGAGATATTAAAGGCCATTGCGGCCAACAAGATTGCCGCAGCTGATGAAGTTAGGGAACAGCTCTCGAGATACAAGCTGAACTTGTTTGACCTTGAACAAAGCACTGGATTGCTGGCTACAGACCCCACTGCTAAAGTTTTGGTAATAGTTGAAGTCCCGGCAGAATTCGTTGAAGACCTCCTTAAGTATAGAAACGCCCTCTATGTAACAAAGATTACTGGGTGATTGGGATGGTAAGGAGGATACTTTCGCTTTTTTTCCTTATTTTGCTAGTTTCGGGGTTAGTTAATGCGCAAGAAAGTGTTAACGCATCCGCCACGGTTGATTTAAACGTTACCTTGGTTAATGCTGGCCCATTTTACAAATTCGTTTTAATAAATCCTGATTACGAATACACTCTGGTTAGAAAAGGTGGAGAGATTGGGATTGTAAACAACATGGGGTTCTGGATTGCCCCGTATGAAACGCTTCAGGTGAATGTGAGGATTAGTGAACCTTTATCTGCAGCTGCGGTAAGTGGAGTGGAAGGGCCAAACCTGTTTTATGACCCTATTTACCCCGAGCTTATTCTTTATCCTCAGAAGTACTATGCAGTTGACACATTCTTTATTTCAGACGGCTATGTGAAAGTGCTTAAATACAGCGGAACGGTCAAAGTAACAATAGAAAATCCCTCACCGGAAAATACAAAATATATTGCCATGGGACTGCCGGTGCTCTTTGAAGGGGCTGAAATTGGGGACTTTACTCCGGAGTACACAATGAAGTACAGTGAATATGTTAGCACTATTCTCTCCCAATACGCCCAATACGTTGGGGACTACATGCCAAAGTACTTGGACAGAGAGTCTGAGGATGGTTTGACTGATCTCTCGGAGCTTTCTTCCAGAATAGTTGTTTCTTCAGGAACTGGTTTACTTGCAGGTAGCAAAGAAGAACCCGAATTGGGGGAGATATCTAAAAAACCTGAGCTAAAATTTGACTATCCTATCTGGATAGTGGTTTTAGGAAATAAGTTTGAAATTACTTATAATGTTAAATGGAACAATCTTATGCGGGTGGGGGGCTTTGGAGGAGAAAAAGAAAAAACGTTCAGGATTGTCATGGATAGAGGAGATCTTAAGTGAAGAAGCGGTTCCGTTAGATAACCTCATAAAAAAAGGAGAGCAAACGGAAGAAAAGCCTGAGGTCAAGGAAGAGCTAGCTCCGATTACACCAGAAATTAAAACTCCTTCAAAACCTGTATTGACAGAGGATAGGGGTGGAACCAGCTTACAGGACATACTAAAGTCCACAAGGGGATCCCCAAGTGTTCCCATTCCCACTTATTCAGGGGAAGAGGCGGAAGTTCTTGATGTGTATGGAAATGTGAGAATCCTTAGAGTTAAGGGGGAGCCCATTCCAATCTATGAAATACGCCTTCCAAAATTAAGTGAAGAGGAAGAAAAGCTAGTAAAAATCGTCAGAGACAGGGCAATTGCAGAAATACAAATAGATCCTGAGAGCATTCCCGATCCGGAGGAGAGGAGAAGGATATTTGGAAGGGCTGTTAAAAACATAATGCGTGAACTTGCCCCCGCCCTTTCCGAGGCAAGAATGGAAGTTCTTGTAAATTTGGTCGTCCAGAACATGATAGGTTACGGAAAACTTGACCCCCTTGTTAGAGATGATAACCTGGAAGAAGTCATGGTAATAGGAACGAGAAAACCCGTATATGTGTGGCACAGAAAGTTCTACATGTGTAAAACTAACGTTGTTTTTGAGGATGAGAGGGAAATACTAAACATCATTGAGCGTATAGCAAGGCAAGTAGGGAGAAGAATTGATCAGCAAGCTCCGCTTTTAGATGCCCGTTTGCCCGACGGAAGTAGAGTAAATGCGACCATTAGGCCGGTTAGTTTAGACGGGCCTACGTTGACCATAAGAAAATTCAAAAAAGACCCCCTTACGATAATTTATCTCCTGAAGTACGGCACATTTAACTTGGAAGTTGCGTCTCTGCTTTGGATTTTTATTGATGGTCTTGGAGTGAAGCCCGCAAACGTCCTCGTTGCCGGAGGTACCGGTTCGGGTAAGACTACTACTCTTAACTCACTGGCAATGTTCATTCCCCCCAGTGAGCGTGTCATAAGTATTGAAGATACAGCAGAACTTCAACTACCAATTGAACACTGGGTAAGGCTCGAAACAAGGCCTCCGAACATAGAAGGAAGGGGAGAAATAACCATGGATGATCTCGTCAAGAACACTTTGAGAATGCGTCCGGACAGGATTATCGTAGGTGAGGTCAGAGGACCAGAGGCAAGAACAATGTTCACGGCAATGAACACGGGTCATAATGGTGCCCTTTATGACTTTTCCGTTATTCAGCTCTCTGACAGTAGGTTTGTCCTTATTGGGGATTTGGTGGAAGAGCTTTTCAAAAAATACTCAGACAGAATTGAGAGATACAAGGATCTTGAGTATATAGTCCTTGAGGAAAAGGATCGCTTCGAAGTTGTTAGTGTTGGAGCTGACCTTAAAGCGGGCAAGCACGTAGTTTCAAGAGTATGGAGGAGGAAAGTAAGGGAAGGAGAGAAGCTAATGCGCATACGAACAAGGACTGGTAATGAGGTTATTCTGACCAAGACCCATCCCTTCTTTGTGTTCTCTAACGGGGATGTCGTGAGAAAAGAAGCTGGAAAGATTAGTGTTGGAGATAGGGTTGCTGTAATGATGCGCCCACCCAAGCCGCCCCAGCGTAAAGCCCTTGTGGATCCAAACATTTACGTAGGAATAAGTGATTACTACCTTGTTCCTAATGGAAATGGAATGGTAAAGGTTCCAAACAATGGACTTCCGCCAGAAAATGCCGAATATCTGCTCTCTATTAACTCAAATCCTGTGAAATTGGTTAGGGAAGTGGACGGCGATCTTGCCTATATTGCTGGAGTACTCCTCGGCGACGGTTATATAGCTTCCAATGGCTACCACCTCTCAGCCACTTTTGATGATGAAGGATATAGGAATGCCTTTGTAAATGCTATCTCGAAGTTTCTGCCGGAGTATTCTCCGCAGACAAAGATCAGTGGAAAGTGTACTGTTGTAACAGTTGGTTCCAAAATCTTTGCTGAGATGCTCTTGAGGATATTCGGCATACCTAAGGGCAAGAAGTCTGAAGTCTGGGATGTTCCGGATGTTGTTCTTTCTCATGACGACCTTGTAAGGTACTTCATAGCTGGAGTGTTTGATGCTGATGGATATGTGGATGAGAGCGGACCTTCTATTATTCTAACAACAAAGAGTGAAAATGCGGCAAGAAAGATATGGTATGCACTTCAGAGACTTGGAATAATAAGCACGGTCTCCCGTGTGAAGAACAGAGGCTTCAAGAAGGGAGAAATTTTCAGAATAACTATAAGCGGGGTTGAGGATCTCAGGAAGTTCAAGAGCCTTATACCGCTCCATCATTCGAAGAAGGTTGCCAAACTTGAAGAGATTCTGAAGACTAAGAGGGCTTATCGTGGAAGGAGAACCTACCGCGTTCCAATCTCCGGGGAAATGATAAGACCCCTACGTTTGAGGCTGAACCTTACCGTGGCTGAGCTGTCAAAACTAGCCTCTCACTATGCAGGAGAAAAAGTTTCCGAGAGTCTCATCAGACATATTGAGAAAAACAGATCAAACGAGATAAGGCGGTCTGCACTCAGAGGCATTGCCCTTGCTCTTCAGCAGGTTGCCAAGGATGCTGGTGACGAAGACGCTTGGGTAATGGCAAAAAGACTCCAGCTGATTGCCGAGGGGGACGTTTACTGGGATGAGGTTATAAGTGTTGAAGAAGTTGATCCTAAGGAGCTGGGAATTGAGTACCTCTATGATCTTACAGTGGAAGAGGATCACAACTATGTTGCCAATGGAATACTGGTGTCAAACTGTATGGGCACGATTCACTCCAATTCGGCCAGAGAAACAATCGTAAGGCTTGAGAGCCCGCCAATGAGTGTTCCAAGAATCATGATTCCTGCTTTGGATGTCATCATAATGCAGGTGAGGTTCAACAACAGAAAGAAAGGAACGATAAGAAGGATTACAGAGATAGCGGAAGTTTCCGGAATAGAAGGAGAAAGCGTTCAGCTGAACACCATCTATAAGTACAATCCGGCAAAAGACGAGCTCTATCCAACTGGAGTGCCAAGTAGGTTCCTGAACCAGCTTGCAGAGCATACTGGTTTAACAATGGAGGAACTCCTAGAAGAGAGGCTGAAGAGGGAAGTTGTCCTCCAGTGGATGGTAGAGAAAGGAATAAGGAGCATAGAAGAAGTTGGCCATTACATTAGGGAATTTTACATTGATCAAGAATCGTTGCTGAGAAAGATAGAGAATGACGCTTCAGTTGAACTGACTGAAAAAGTTAGAACGGTCGTCTAGGTGAGAGGACTTGGGAATAAAAGAAAAAATCCTTGGATTCTTTGAAAGGTTGGGTAAAAAAACTATAGAAGTTAGCGAACGCCCTATTTCGAGAATTCCTAGAACATTGACTCTTCAGGAGAGACTTCAGCTTCTGAAAAAACTTCAGGAAGAGGTCTCCCAAGAGAGGGAAGAACGGTTTGAGAAAGAGCTTGAAGAGATTGTTGAATGGAGAAAAAAAGAGCTGGGGAAATCTTTCACTCATAGATTCTCGGAATTCATGCTTAGGCACTTTAAGGGCCCGGTTGAGTCATTTACCAGGTCTATAAAGGGACTTGACTATGATCTCCTGAGGGCAAACATTAAAATGAGTAAAGAGCAGTTCGTTGCGTTGATGTTGGGTGTTTCCATTTTCACGGCAATTTTTGCTTTTTTGGTTGGCATTCTTCTTTATATGCCTATTGATATCTCTCTGATGCTGGGGATACTGGGTTTTGTTGGTGGATTCCTGTATATGAGAAACTACCCCAAAATAGTATGGCGGAGAAGGGTTGTAGAGGTAGAAAAAGCTCTTCCCTATGTTTTGAGACACATGGCATCGCTCTTAAGTGCCGGTGTTGGCATAGCTGAGGCAATGGTGTCAGTTGCCAATGCCGATTATGGTCCAATCTCTGAGGAATTTGAGCTTATGATAAGAGAGATGCATGGTGGCACGTCGTTTGAGGATGCACTGACCAGGTTTGAGGAAAAGATGTCCTCTGAAAGCGTTAGCAGAGTCGTGAAGCAGATCCTTAGGGCCACAAAATTTGGTGGAAACCTGGCGGATACTCTTTACAAACTTGCTGAGGACTTTTCCTTTGAATACCGGATGAAGCTCGTGGAATACATCCAAAAAGTAAACGGTGTCGCCTTTGTCTATATGTTCATAACCATAATAATGCCCACGTTATTCGTTGTGGCTATACTGGCTGCTTCTTTAATGAATAGGGGGCTAGCGATGCCTGTTGAGGGATTGGCAGTCATTCTGCTGTTTGGATTTCCGGCTATTTCAACACTAGTCGTATTTATGATAAAACGTAGTGAGCCGAGGTGATTAAATTTGGCCGAAATTAAATTCCTCCGACCTCTTGCGAAGGCCCTTGAAAAAGTACTTCCCCAGAGGTGGGTTAGAAGATATGAGCTCTTTTTGTATTCAGCGGGAATATCATTTTTGGCGCTTGAATTTTTGCTGGTATCTTTACTACTGGCATCCGTTGTAGGGGTAATAGTTTTCATTCTGTCTCCAGTCAAGATCTACGCAATTCCACTATCTCTTGCGGTGTTTTTGGGAATTGCGTATGTTTATCCATACTACCTCCTATCCAAGAAGATAGAAGACATGGAAAAAAATCTTCCCGATGCGTTCTTCTACATTGCAAGCTCTTTGAGAGCAGGTGTTTCTTTCTCAGAGGCTTTAGAGGAAGCTTCAACTGCGAGGTTTGGGGCATTGACGGAAGAATTCAAGAGAACCGTGCAGGAGATAAAGAAGGGCAGATCAACAATAGAAGCTCTAAAAGCTTTTGCAATAAGAAATAGGAAATCTTCGATAATTTACCGCTCTACGATGATTATCTTGGAGGCTTATGAAAGAGGAGCCCCAATGGCGGATGTGCTTGTGGCAGTTGCCAACGACGTCCGTGAAATACTGAGAATAAAAAAGGAGAGGAAAGCTTCGACTGGAATGCAGGCAATGTTCTTTATAATTGCAAGTGGGTTCATAGGGCCAGCTATCCTAGGAATTGTTTCCCAAATTATGAATAGCATGAGTTCTCCCGAAATGGGGTTTACTCTGCCCTTAGAAGCGATAGGAAATATTTCCCTTGCGTTCGTGGCAATACAGGCCATAGTTTCAGGCTTGGGGATTGGAATAATAAGAGAAGGGAAGTTCTCCGCAGGCTTCAAATACAGCGCAATGCTGGCTATACTTGGAGAGATAATATTCCTTGTGGCTACCAGGGTTCAGATATCAGGCTTCATGTGATTCTGGCTTTGCCTTTTCTATATCCACTATTTCCACTTCAAATATTACTGTTTTCCCTGCCAATGGGTGGTTGAAGTCTAAAGTAACGCTTTCTTCTGTAATTGCTGTTATCCTTGCTATTCCGCTGTCGGTCATTATGTATGCTCCCTCGGTGGGTTCTATGCCGGCCTTTTCAAACTCACTTTTTGGAACGTCAACTATCAAGTCTTCCCTCGGCATTCCGTAACCCTTTTCGGGAGGGACCACTATAGTTTTCTTCTCTCCAACTCCCATCCCTACAAGGGCTTCATCCATTCCGGGGATAAGTTCGCCAACACCTACATTAGCACCCAGAGGCCCATATGTCCTGTCTTCCACATAAATGCCAGCTTCTTTAGCGATATCCTCATAAGTTGTATCGAATATCTCCCCGTTTTCAAACTTCCCAACGTAGTTAAAAACCACGAAATCTCCTTTTTCAACTTTCATTTTTTCACCAACCAAATTTCTTCGAGCTTAACTCCTCCGCGGCCTTTATAACATTTTTGGTCAGCATTATACAAGTTTGTGACAAAGTATATATACCTCTTTGGTCAAAAAATTAATGGGTGATTTTATATGGGGGAGTTCGCAGAGATGCTTAAAAGGGAATTTGGTGGGTTGGAAGTAAAAGAAATATACTCAACGAAGCTGGGAGAGAGAAATATTGAAATACTTGAAGTTGAAGCAGGGGGTTCGAAGTTTCTTGTAATGTTTCAAGCTGAACCCAAGAAACACGACCTCCACAGGTGGTCACTCATAATAACAAGTGCAAACAATACAAGAACAATTCAAGGGATGGACACGCTGGATACGTTAAAAATGAGAATCAAAGAAAACGTAAGGGCGATAATTGAGGGCCTGTAGCTATTCCTCGGGGAGGATGTAGTAGATATAATGGGGCCTGTTTGTGAACTCGTCGATGTAAACCACTACCCCGTTCTTTGGGGGCTTTAGGTAGTGCACTTCTCCATTTTTTGTCGTTACTGCGGCAAACGCATCGCTTTTCCTAACCCTGTTCCCCACTCCAGCTATTATTGTGGAAACAAATCCCTCCACTGGAAGCAACATTAGCTCGTCTCCTTTATACAGCCTTATCTCTGTTCTCCTGTCCGGGAGAATTATTCTCGCATCACAGAGCATTTTATGTTCGTATTTATCCACATAGAAGTGAAACCTATCGTAGACTTCTTTTCGCAAAAATTTCGCTTTTTTAACGTCTATAAACTCCGGGAGCTTTTGTCCCTTTTGTATTCTAGCCTCTATGTTATCTTGGATGACTATGCAGTCAACTTTTGCAGTATCCCCTTCAAAGCACTCTTCAAAGTCTGCCTCAACGAATAATTGTGGAAGCTTTTCCATATTCTCACCCAGTTTTTTCCAAGTTGTACGACTTTTTAAACCTATCTTTACATAATTCTACGCGATGGTTACATTATGGGGTACGGGCTGCCGGCAATATGCCTGCTATGCATTCTCAAAAAATAGTTATGAACGATTAGATGCTCCAGCTTCCCTTTTTCTTAAGCACTTCTCTTGCCCTCACCAGCCCCTGCCTTACGCACTCTTCGAGGTCTTTTCCCTCTGCGTAATAAGCCAGAAACCCTCCGGCAAAAGCGTCTCCCGCTCCGGTAGGGTCTACAATTTCCTCTACTGGAAGAGCATTGAACTTTTTGAAATCTCTCCCGTCATAAAGCAGAACTCCCTTCTCTCCCAGGGTTACCACGACAATTTTGGCTCCCCATTCATGAAGCGTTTCAGCGGCTTTTGTGACTTCAGTCTCTCCTGTTATCGTCATCGCCTCCCTCTCGTTTGGGAAGACCACCTCGACTCTTGACACTATTTCCTTCATGAGCCCTCTTTTCGTTCTGTATTCTTCCATGTAGGTTGGATTAAAATCCACGGTGATTCTTTTGCCCTCTAGCCGGTTTATTGCTTTTAACTGTTCCTCTGGAGGTATTGGTGAGATGTGGAATATTTTAGCGCTGAGGTAATCTTCTGGGATCTCTGTTTCGCCCATAGCCTTGGCAACGCCCATCTCAACCGGCGCGTCCACGCTCCCGTCTTCGTGGTAGATCATGTAGATGTGCATTGTTTTTCCTTCGAGGACGTGAACTCCCCGGATGTCGAGGATTCTTTTGAGGCTTTCCAGCCACTCCTTGGGAAAGTCCTTGCCTACCTTTGTTACCAGTCCCACCTTTGCTCCGCTTAAAGCGGCGGAAGTCGCTACCGCTGCCGCCGCTCCCCCGGGAATGATTACCTCTCTCTTGTCTGGAAAGATTATGTGGTCAATCGCTACATGTCCCAAAACTACCAGATCCATAGCAAGCCCTCTCTGGGCTAATCAGGTAGGGTTTATTAAAGTTCCCGATTTCATTTTAATAAGTATGAGTTGTATAAAAATTACGAAAAAGATTAAAAACAAAGAAGCGCAATCGATACCATGCGCAGGTTAAAAGACCTTGGACAGAATGAACTTGAGGAGCTTGTTAATTATGTTAGGGAGTTGAGAGGTTCTGGCAAGGGTTATTCTGAAATAACAAGAATAGTATTCGCGGAAAAGGGCATAACAGTTTCCAGAGCAACGGTTTTGAGATGGTGCAAAGGAAAGCATGAGCCGTTTAATAAGATCAAGCTCGTTAAGTTGGAACCCTCTCCCCATTTATCTTACGTCATTGGGGTGTACTTTGGAGATGGGAGCATTGGTTTGAGTGAGCATAAATATCGGATTCGGCTAAAGGTTGTTGATAGGGAATTTGCTGAAGCATTTGCCAGAGCCCTCGAAGATATAGGGGCTAACGCAAGAGTTTACGTGGAAAGCGACGGGAGGAGAGACAGGTTCGTTGCCGAAGCTACTAGCAAGTTCCTTTATATGTTTTTGAAACAGCCGAAAGAGGCTTTGTTTGAGGTTGCAAAGGAATATCCCAGAGAGTTTCTCCGAGGGTTCTTTGACAGTGAAGGATGCTTCAATTTCAATAAAAATGAAAGACAGGGGTTTGTTAGTGCTTCAAATTACAACAGAGAAGTTCTAACTTTTTGTCAAAAAGCTTTAGAAAGCTTGGGAATAAGTAGCAAGATAGTTTTAACAAAAAGAAAAGGCACCACAGTAAAGATCTGGGGAAAAGAGTACCAATACTCCTCAGACCTCTATGAAATAAGGATTTACAGGAAGGACGACCTTTCAAAATTTTACAGACTAATAGGATTCACAATATCGAGGAAACAAAAACTCCTTGAAGAATATCTAGGCATTCACAAAAAATGATGCTCAAAAACATACACCAATGTACAAAAATGGCGAATAGCGGGGCGAGGATTTGAACCTCGGACCTCCGGGTTATGAGCCCGGCGGGCACTCCTAGCTGCCCCACCCCGCTGCATGACCCGATACCTATTAATAGGAAGTC
>JACIVX010000004.1 GCA_014361295.1 Methanomassiliicoccales archaeon
GGGCCATAAAAAAGGGATAGAAAGAATTTTAAACTCTTACAAAGAGCAAAGATTTATTAAGTCCAAAACAAACTTATAATGGTGATTTTATGGAAAGAAGACAACTTACATGCCCACTTTGTGGAGGAACCAGTTTTAAATTTGAAGATGGGAAATTGGATAGCAAATGGGGCTTCACAGCTCACAAGGTGAAAATTGCAATCTGTGAGAGCTGTGGCTATATAATGATGTTTTACAAGGGAAGGACAATATGGGACTTTGACTAGTGCTAAACTTTATAATTGTATCACCCCATTTTTCAATGGGGTCAAAGATGAGGGAAGAACTAAAACGCATGCTTAAGGTAGACATACTTGAGATCAAATATGAAGGAGATAAAGTGATTGTCTATGTTCCAAAAAACCAGGTTAGGATAGCAGTAGGAAGCGGTGGGAGTGCTGTAAGGGCTGCAGAGCTAGTCTTAGGAAAAAAGATCGAAATTAGAGGTAGATAAAGAATGCCTATGGAACTTAAAAAACAAGAACTTGAAGACTTGATCCTCTCTTTTATAGTCCTTACACTAATTTTTTCAAATTTTGAATTAACTGCAATTCCTTATGTTGCCCTTGGCATCTTTACGGCATTTGTATTCCATGAGATTGCCCATAGGCAGGTTGCCAGAAAGTACGGATACTATGCCATCTATAGGAGATGGGACACCGGAATTATGCTGGCTTTGCTGTTGGGGATACTAAATAAGCTTCTTGGATTTGGATTCATTTTTGCCGCCGTTGGAGCAGTTCAAGTTTATTCTCTCTATGCGGGCTGGGAGGATAGAAAGATTTATGGAAAAATAAGCCTCGCTGGGCCAGTAACAAACATACTCATAGGTACCTTTGCCCTTATTTTATTACTCTTAGGAGAATTTTCCGGCACTTTATGGGCCTCTCTGTATTACACAACCGTTATAAATCTGTGGCTGGCTTTCTTTAACCTTCTCCCCATTCCTCCCTTAGATGGTTATAAAGTTCTAAGATGGAATCCTGGCTACTGGGGAGTTGCAATAGGCATGGCATTCCTCCTACAGTCTATCATTTAGTCTCACGCTTGGTGATACAGAAGGAAAAGATTAAAATACAAGGGGCCCAACTATCTGACGAGGTGAAAAAATGAAGTACAAAGAGCCCTTTGGTGTTAAGCTCGATTTTGAAACCGGAATTATTGAAAATGCAAAGAAAAGCGTCAGAAGACTCAGCGACATGAAAGGTTACTTTGTTGATGAAGAGGCTTGGGAAAAAATGGTAAAAGAAGGGGATCCAGTTGCTTATGAGGTCTATGCAATAGAGCAGGAAGAAAAAGATGGGGATCTAAACTTCGCAACCACTATCTTGTACCCAGGCAAAGTTGGAAACGAATTCTTCATGACAAAGGGGCATTATCACTCAAAAATAGACAGAGCTGAGGCTTATTTCGCCCTTAAAGGTAAGGGAGGCATGCTGCTTCAGACTCCAGAAGGGGAAGCAAGGTTCATTGAGATGGAACCCGGTACAATAGTTTACGTTCCCCCATACTGGGCTCACAGGACAATTAACACTGGTAAAGAACCCTTCATATTCTTAGCTTTGTATCCTGCAGATGCTGGCCATGACTATGGAACAATTGCAGAAAAAGGATTTTCCAAGATAGTGATTGATGAGAACGGAAAGGTAGTCATTAGGGATAATCCAAAGTGGAAAGAGTAACTCTTCTTCCCTCCCGATTTTTTAAAGGTTGGATAAAATGTCCAATAGAAAGGAAATCCTTTGAATATGTAAAAGATTTTTATAGGCTTAACGCATAACTCCCTATGGTGGTGCTAATGACTTTCGATAAAAAGAGAATAGAGGAGATTAAAAAGGCTGAAGAAGAGTGGAATGAAAAAACTGTAAAACCCTTTATTGCAAAAGCGCCAGAAAGAAAGGAGAAATTCATGACTGATGATGGTTTTGAAATTAAAAGAGTCTACACTCCTGCCAATCTTGAGAACTGGGATTATTTAGAAAAACTTAACTTCCCAGGTCAATATCCTTTCACAAGAGGGGTCTACTCCACAATGTATAGAGGAAGACTATGGACAATGAGACAGTATGCTGGTTTTGGAACTGCTGAGGAGAGCAACAAGCGTTACAAATACCTCTTGGAGCAAGGACAAACGGGTCTAAGTGTCGCTTTTGATTTGCCAACACAAATTGGTTATGACTCCGATCACCCCATGGCAGAAGGTGAAGTTGGCAAAGTCGGTGTGGCTATTGATTCCCTTAAGGACATGGAAATACTATTTGATGGAATTCCCCTAGATAAAGTCTCCACCTCAATGACAATTAATGCCACAGCTGCCAACCTTTTAGCTATGTACATTCTTGTAGGCCAAAAACAGGGAGTCCCACAAAATCAACTGAGAGGAACCGTACAAAATGATATCCTAAAAGAATACATTGCCAGAGGAACTTATATCTTCCCTCCAAATCCCTCAATGAGATTAACAACAGACATCATAATGTATTGTGCTGAAAAAGTTCCAAAATGGAACTCAATAAGCATAAGTGGATACCATATCAGAGAAGCTGGAGCAAATGCAGTTCAAGAGGTAGCGTTCACACTAGCTGATGGTATTGAATATGTCAAAGCCGTTATCGCGAGAGGTATGGACATCGATAAATTTGCTCCCAGACTAAGCTTTTTCTTCAATGCACACAACAACTTCTTAGAAGAGATTGCAAAATTTAGAGCGGCCAGAAGATTATGGGCCAGAATAATGAAAGAGAAGTTCAATGCAAGGGACCCAAGATCAATGCTCTTGAGATTCCACACTCAGACTGGTGGATCAACACTTACGGCCCAACAACCTGAAAACAACATAGTTAGAGTTGCTATCCAAGCTCTCGCTGCAGTTTTAGGAGGTACTCAATCCCTTCACACTAACAGCTATGATGAGGCCCTTTCACTCCCAACAGAGAAAAGCGTTAGAATTGCCCTAAGGACACAACAAATTATTGCCTACGAGAGTGGGGTTGTTGACACTATTGACCCACTTGGAGGTTCATATTACATAGAGTGGCTCACTGACCACATAGAAGAAGAGGCAATGAAGTACATCGAGAAGATTGAGGCCATGGGTGGTATGATGAAGGCCATTGAAAGAGGATACATCCAAAAAGAGATTGCAGATTCAGCCTACAAGTACCAGAAAGAAGTGGAAGAGAAGAAGAGAATCATAGTGGGTGTAAATGAGTTTATTGTTGATGAACCCCTCGATGTCGAGATTCTTAAAGTGGATCCAAGCATCAGAGACAGACAAATTGAGAGACTTAAAAAGCTAAGGAGTGAAAGGGACAACAAGAAAGTAGAAGAAGCTTTAAATGAGTTAAGAAAAGCTGCTGAAACCGAAGACGTAAATCTAATGCCATACGTCATAGAGGCCCATAAACACCTTGCAACCCTTGGAGAAGTTACAGATGTGCTAAGAGAAGTATGGGGAGAGTACAGGGCCCCACTGATCTTCTGAACTCACCCCATTTTCTTTTCTAAATATATTACCAGTACCAAGAGGACAATTAAGCCCAAGATCAAGAGATAAACTTCTCTGGTTGCTAATTCACTAACCTCAGGGCCTCCTCTTGTGGTTTTGAATTCTAAAGTAACGTTCCCTTCTCCGATAAGAGTTATGACCACAAAATCTTCGTAGCTCCTTATGCCGATCTCTCCATTAATGGATTTTCTTTTATCCTTGAAGACTCCCCTAAAGTTTGTAGATAGAGGGTCAAAGTTTTCTTTTTCATTGTTAAGGGTAAAATAGTAGGCCCTTAGCTCAACATCTTTATTAGAAGTTAGAGAAAACTGCAATCTTTGGCCTCTGAGTGAAGTAGCATTTATAATAAATGTTCTCAAACCTTCTCCAAACTCTCTTTTTTTAAGTTCAAAACTTATGTTCTTCGGTTCTCTCAAGTAATCTGCAACTAATAATGCGCCATCAAAGTAGTTCTCGCCCTCAATCATTAGCATGAATTCACTAAGGTTAAAGATAAGGAAGTCACTTCTACCCCTTTCTTGGGTCGAAGATTGTACTATTTTCCCCGAGGAGTCTAAAAGATGAATTCTCACATCTTTTCCCTGTCTTATGTATCTCCCATAGGTTATTGCGATCTTTTCCCCATCCCATGGCTCAAAAACAAATGGTGGAGTTATTTCATTTCCTGCAAACCTGTATGGTAATCCTAAATGATGATATTCACTTGTGTAATTAACCTTTGCCAGCCAATTATCCCCGTAAACTGGCAAAATTCCCATTCCCGTAACCTCAAGTTTCACTGGAATTTTAATCTCGTTTACAGTCACATTGAAATCTATAGGCTTATTCAAGACAAAGCCTTGTGGAAGATTTGGAATTTTCAGTACAAGAGCTACCTGAGCATTCTGAACCACATCTAGCTCTCCAACTTGGGCATCCCCATAATAGAAATATGCTTTTATTGACTCTGGCAATCCTTCGACCCCAAATTCCACTTTTCCGTTCCCAAGGATAACAATAGCATAGCTTGTTGTTCCTCCAAGAATGGCTTTGGCATAGGAATTTACAGCCTTTGCCTCCAGTTCGGTCTTAATTGAAACCGGGAAGGTGGCCGAATATGATTGAGATGTTAATCCAATTGTCAAGATTTGAGCATCTTCAGGGACAGTAAATTCCACCAAAACTTCTCCCCCTGGAGGAATGCTTACATCAAGGTAATATGGTTCACTTACTATCACGCCATTTTGATAAACAGTAGCTTTTCCCTCAAATTTTTGATCACCCTCGTTTCTCAGCCATATTTGAAGTTTTTCTCCTTCCTTTATTGTTTTTACAATGGAAATCACTGGTGCTTCAAAATAAAAGCTTTCCTGAGTTATAATCCCATAATCCACAACTATCGTACCTTGAGTAACACCCTTTTCAAAAATAATCTCTTTTTGTTCTTTAGTACCAATTATAACTTCTTTCTTATCAATGGTCATCCCGCTAAAGAGTAGTTTAACTGTAGCATTAACAGCATCTCCATGGTTTTTAAGAACCACGTGAAGCTTATCATCTCTCCATATTCTATCAATTGTCACAAGACCCTCTAAAGAAGAGATTACAATACTCTTCGAGATTTTTGCTTCCTCCAATGTAAAGGTCAGCTGGGTGTAAGGAGGCATTATTTTTATAATCACCTCTTCGCCAGGCCTCAAATGCAATTCCTCTTCTCTTATGACAATGCCCTGGGAAGAAATCAATAAAGTATCATTAATCTCATAATATCCAGTGTTCCTAATCTTCACTTTTAAGTACTTATCAAAGGCCTCTAACAATGCAATCTCTATATCTTTTCTTTTCAAAACTTCAATTCTGGAGTAATTTCCAAGGATATGGAGCTTAAGGGTGAGGCTCTCAACATCAAGACTCCCCACCGTATAATTCACCAATCCCAAAGAAACGCTTTCTCCAAAATGAAGAGCTTTAAGAACACTTTCATTTTCACTCTCCAAGATAAGGAAAATCAATCCTGGGTTATTTTTGGCAACATCAAATGTTACGGTAGTGTTGTCAATTACCAATACTTCGTCTATTCCAAGCTCAACTGAGAGAGCGAGAGCATTTTGAACAAAGAGAAGCAGGATGAAGATTGTTAAGAATCTTCTCATGGCTCATCCCTCATACTCCTTTCTGTAAAGACCTAACAGAGTAAAAGTTAAGGAAAGTAAAATAACACTAAGGAAAAACAAAGCACTCATAGTTGCATCTCCTTTATATGTGTCCAACCCGGTGTGAAGTGTAAACCCTCTCTTTAGGAGCACGCCTATCTGGTAGCTTAGATTAAAACGTTCAGGGTTGTCAAAAAATGGTAACTGAGGAAGTATGAACTGTGCTGTAAAGACTAAGCCAAAGCTAGCCAATGAAGCATAGAGTGGCCTCGAAAGAATCACAGAAAGTAACATCGAAACCGCACCTAGACTTCCCAGCACAAGAATAGTAACACCTAAAACATACAAAAAGTCATCAAATGTCGCTGTAAATCCCTCGAATCCTGATTTATAGAGAAGTACCATGTATATTTCCATCACAAAGTATGGAATTCCAAAGATCAGACTCACAGTGGTGATTCCCGAAAAGAATTTGCCAAAGACTATTTCACTTTTCTTTATTGGTTTCGCCAAAAGAAGTCTTATTGTTCCTCTGTCTATTTCACTTGCCAGCAAGTCACTCATGATAATTATGACAATGAGCTGGCCAATTACACTCGCCCAAAAATTTATCAAAAATTGAGAAATATTTATCTGGAATGATATCTTGAGAGCTTTTGCACTATACTCAGTAATTTCCTCATGAGTGAAAAAATATATTACAACAGGTAAAAGCATCAGAACAAGCATTACCTTGAATCTTCTAGATTTCAAAAGTCTATAAACCTCGTTTTGATACAAAACACTAATCACTTCCCTCACCTATACTGAACTTTTCCATGAGAATTCTTTCAAGTGGGCTTGTGTGAGGCCTGAATAATTTTAAACGAATACCTTGAGAGGTTAAATATTTTGGAAATTGAAGAAAGAATTCCTCTAAGAATCTAGGATCCACCTGAACCCTTATAGTCCCCTCTTCTTCCCAAATTTCTCTTACATACGGTTTTTCTCGTAAAAATTCACATGCTTTCTCATTGTCAGAAGTTATTATATCGTACTCGGTTTCCTCGATTTGTGTCAGTTCACTTACTCTTCCTTGGGCTATTAAACGGCCTTGATTTATAAGGCCCACATAATTGCACATTTTCTCTACTTCGCTAACTATATGAGAGCTTACAAAAATCGTTTTTCCTTCTTTTGCAAGAGAAATTATCTTCCCTATAAATTCAATTCTTCCTAATGGATCAAGATTAGCTGTGGGTTCATCGAGTATCAAAAGCTCAGGATCTGCGATCAACGCTGACGCAAATGCCACACGTTGTTTTTGGCCTGATGAAAGTTCCTTTATCTTGTTTAATGCCAGCCTTCCTACACCTACATACCTCATTAACTCTTTCGTTTTTTCTATTGCTTTCTCTTTTTTTAACCCTGAAAGTCTTCCCATATAAGTTAGAAACTCCAAAATCGTCATATCTTCATATGCTATCGGAGCTTCCGGCATGTACCCAATGTTTTTCATGATTTCAACTCTCTTCTGGGGTATTTCGAGACCAAAAATTTTTATTTCCCCGTAGGTGGGCCTTAGAGCAGCCGTGAGCATTTTAATTGTGGTGGTTTTACCAGCACCGTTGGGTCCTAAGAAGCCATAAACCACTCCTTTAGGAACTTTAAGATTTAAATGATAGATTATGTTCCTCTTTCCGAAAAATTTCGTAAGATCTTTAGTTTCAATTACATTTTCCATACTCAACACCATTGACGTAAATCTTCATTTCAACTAACAAATGATAATCTAAAGAGACTTAAATATCTTTTGAAACACTTCTAGAATTTCTATCCTTACTGAGCATTTTTGATCGATATATCCTTGTAGTTTGAGCGTTCTATTATTAATTGGTGAGACAAATGATAAGTTTTAAGAATCTAAGAGGATTTTGGGGAAAAGAAAGAAAGCCTGAGGTTCAGAGAGAGTACGCAAAATACGAAGCAATGAACTTCCAAAAGATGGTCTGCTAATTCATAAACTGGCCTCCTCCCTTAAAGAGCGAGGCTTTCAAAATAAAATATAAAAAATCAAGGGCATTTGATAATGGACCTCGAGAGTGAAGGGCCTAAAATGATAGTTATCTAGATATTTTGACTTTTTTCTTTTCCAACCCTCATACTTTAGAAAGAGATCAATAACATTAAACAAGAGTTATAGAAAAACTTAAGGAAAATCGTTTTCTACTGATATTGAGGGATTTGTAATGAGAAACTCTTCACATCTGGAAAAATTAGTATGCAGTAAATGTGGAAAGGAATTCTCTCCTGATGAACCCCAAACAATATGTGAAAAATGCAACGCTCCACTTTTCCCAATTTACGATCTGGAGAGTTTGAAAGATGCTTTAAACAAAGAAGACCTAAAGGGCAGAAGAACAGACATGTGGCGCTACAGGGAATTGCTTCCAATAAAAGATGAGAGAAACATTGTATCCCTCGGAGAAGGGTTTACACCAGTACTTAAATTAGAGAAACTTGGAGAAAAGCTGGGGATTAAAAACCTATACATAAAGGATGATGGAACCATCCCCACAGGCACTTTCAAGGCTCGTGGTCTGGCAATGGCTGTCTCAAAAGCTAAAGAACTTGGTTTGAAAAAGCTTGCTATGCCAACAGCCGGAAATGCTGGAGCCGCCCTTGCAGCGTATGCAGCAAAAGCTGGAATAGAAGCCTATGTTATTATGCCCGAGGATGCTCCATTAACGTGCAAGCTTGAATGTTATATTTTTGGCGCTAGAGTTTACTTGGTAAGAGGCCTTATTTCAGATGCCGGGAGAATTGTCAGCGAGGGAAAAAGGAAGTTTGGGACAATTTGAGAATAAGAGATCCAGATGAGGTAATCAGCAGAGCCAAGCAAATCTATGAGGAGATGCTTGAATTCCTTGAGGTTGAGCCTGGTAAGAGAAAGCCAAGCATGAGTCTGTGGGGGGTTAAATCAGTAATGCAGTATCTAAAATCAAACAGAATCTTTGACAGAAAAACAAAGGGGAAAGATCTGCTTGATTTAATTGACAATGACAAAATCAACGTGATTGACTTCTCCCAAAATAGCCAGCTGACTGAAGAGGAGAAGAACATCATCTTCAAGAAGGTCATAGAGTATGTAACTGAGAAATACATTAAGAAGAAAGAGACAACAGTTTTCATTGTTGGTGATGAGATTCACAACTATCTCACCACCAGATGGGGAAAGAGGATTATTAGTAAGCTCTTCCGTGAAGGCAGGAGTAATCAGGTTAACTTATTGATAGCCACTCAATACCTGCACAACCTTCCAGATGAGATTGCCTATGGAGCTTCACACATAGCAATCCTTGGAACCCTCACAAGTGCTGACGATTATTATCTCCTCAAAAAGGTAGTTCCAGACTTTGATGTTAAGTTTGAGCGTCTTGTGGCATCTTCTCCAGCTGAAGTTGAGCTTTTGAAAAGAAAAGAGCGTGGAAAAGGCTATTTCATTTATAATAAGTTCTTCACTGAGCGAATTCATTTTAGACCTTCCCAAACCCTTTAGTAGGAGGTGGAAAAAATGTTTAAGTTTTTGAAAAGAAAGAAAAAGCGTGAAGATGGTCTTCCAAAGAGGGAGTATCCTGGTGATGAACAGCTAGGCTTTCAAGAAAAGATACTCCAAAAAGCAGAAGAAAACGCCGAAGAGAGAGTTCAGAGAGTTGTTAAAGAAGAACTTCTTGAAGTGCAGAAGTACAATGCAAACGTGAGGAATCTGAGATTTGTCAAGACTCACCACACAGTACTCAAAGCTCTCTACAAAATCCCAACTGGAGGGAAAATCTTCAAGGAGATAGTTACTCTTGGCTATGTACAAGGCGTTGCTATTGCCCCAAGCGATCTCATTGTTATTTCCTACACTCCAAGAGCTCCGACATGGCTTGATGAAGTTTTTATGAGTCTTTCCAGAGCATTGGGAAGACATCCACAGTCAAGATTGTTGTGGGCCTTCCCGCAGTTCTGTCCGTTGCCTGCTATGGACCACACCATAATAGTTGAGACCTCCAGGATAATGAACATTCCTTGGGGAGAGTTTGCTTTGCCTCCAATGATGAGTGAAGATGAAGTTGCAACGTTCTATGCAATTTACAAGAAATCTCAAACGCTTGAAAGCTTTATTGACGTGCTCCTGAAGAGGAGTGGTCAACTCGTGGATACTGCACTGACAATAAACCCATTCATTAAGAGCTACAACCTCATTGAAAAGACCAAGAATCAAAAGAAGAAAGAAGAGCGCTTCAAGATTGCTGAAGGTGGAGAAATAATACTGACGAAAGAGGATAAGGACATTTGGGAGGAGTTCAACATATGAGCGATGAAGTGAAAGAGGAAAAGAACGTCATTGATGCAAGGGCTTTGTTTAATGAAATGCTGACAAAGTACGAGCAAGAGAGGCTGGAAGTTCCGGAGGAGAGTACTGAGGAAGAGAAAAGCGAAGAAAAACAAAAGAGCGTGAAGAAGAGACGCTACATTTCAAAGAGTGATAAAATCAATGCAGCTTTAATGATAATGGTGTTGAGGAAGCTGAAGTACATCAGTTTGCAGAGCTTCCAGCCGGACATAAGAGAAGAAGCCCGAGAAGCTGCAAGGTTGCTGAAGATAATCATAGAGCAGAACGAAGACCTATTTCCAGGAGTATTAAAGAAAGAAGAATAAAAGAAGCTTTGTATTATCAATGGCTTGGCTTGATCTCCTCTCCAACCAATAGCCATCATCGTAGACAAAAACAGAAAATAGTGAAAGTAATTGCTGGTTGAACTTTGTTTCTTCTTTTGTTTTTATACGGATATTATTAGGAAGCTTTCCAAAAATTTTACACTACATTTTTAGTTGAAATACCTATACCAATTCCAATGAGATGAAAGTCCAATATTTGTATAATCTTTGGAAAAAGGCGTATTCCTACTCAGTTTCCATAACAGACCAACAAGAAGGACTATATTCACTATCACATATGCAAACCCAATAACTTTTGATGGAAATACTAACAAGATCGTTGTAAAAGACGTATAAAATAATGGAACATAGAGAAAGGTTCTATATAGCTTAAGTCTAGCCAACATTTTCATTAAAATTAAGCCTTGTGGAAGCACCACAGGGGCTAATAAAGCCAGCTTGATCCAATTTATAGATTCTTTAAATAAATCGAAAACTCCAGATATCCCAATAAAATAGATCATCTGTGCAATTCCTAAATTTAGTCCAATCAAGGAGGGCAAAAGAAATAAAAATATGCTGCGTTTATCTCTAAGCTTGGAAAAAAGTGAGTCAGAAAAAGATAATACCTGGTTATTAACAATGAGTAAAATTCCATACGCTCCAAGAGCTGCTAAGCCCTCAGACAACTGAATTTCAAACACCTCCTTTTCTTTCCATAGTTTTCGGATGAAAATTTGCTTTGAAAATTATTAAGCTTTTCTTTCCTTTTAGTAGATACTTTATTTTCTTAATGTCATGTCTTCTCCAAATACAATTCTCTGAATTGGTCTTCAAAAGTAGTGAATCTCACGAATTCAAAAGACATTATGCATTATCCCTTTGTTTCTCTGAATACCATTCCTCAAATCCAGGCACATTTTTGAATTCATTCTGCATAATCCAAGTT
This sequence comes from Methanomassiliicoccales archaeon, assembly GCA_014361295.1. Taxonomy (NCBI): domain Archaea; kingdom Methanobacteriati; phylum Thermoplasmatota; class Thermoplasmata; order Methanomassiliicoccales; species Methanomassiliicoccales archaeon. The sequence goes on from JACIVX010000004.1 coordinate 11,315, forward strand.
ACACTACGGGCAGCAGAGAGGAAAGCACTCAAATTATAGGCAAACTCTTCAGTAGAATCCGCATGCTCCTTCATTTGCTCCAAAAAGTATTTGGCTTCATTCAACTTGAATCTAGTATTGCTCATGTTTTATTCACCCCAATACCTTTTATGGTTGATAGACTTCTTGTCTTCTTCTCTTTTCAACCTTTAACTCGCTTAAGCTTTATTTCAATTTAGAATCCCATTGCACTCACCACAAAACGTTGATTATGTACGTAATTATTACTTCCAATTATAAGAAATTTTCGCAAGTGAGAAATAATCGCAAAACGTTAAATATAACAACGACGAAAAGTTTTCGTCAGACATCGCCTGACACCACAGAGAGGTGAACCAATGAGCGTTGAAGAAAACGTTTCTAATGAGACTAATAATCTTACAAGTTTCATTTGTGAAAGAATAAAAGAAAATGAAGAATTCTTGAATAAAAATGCAAAGGATGTTTACGAAGAAGTAATTGGATTCATAAACGATGCTATAGATCTTGCAGTCTTACTGGCTAAAAGATTAAAAGCAGAAGAAGCAATTACGCATCCACTGGTCTTTTTTGCAATGCATGTATTTATGCCCATGAGTTATGGGATTTATGTAAATCTGCTCATTGGAAACCTACCAGCATGCTTTATGGAGCTTAGGTTAATACATGAGACAATGGCAAAGTGTTATGTTGCAGAAAAGGTGTACCCGGGTCAAGAAGATTTTGCCACAAAGCTGGAGGCTCTTGAGCAAGTACTAAAAGAGGAAGAGATAAGTATATCCAAACTTATGAAAGAGCTAGGCTCTGATTTTATAGCGTTATGGGGTAAGTTGTCTGAAGGGTGGGTGCACCCAAGGGGGATATTAAAGCGTGTCACTAGTAGCTTTGTAGGGAAGAAAGTACCACCATCTTGGAGCATAGTGATTCCAATGACATATACAGAGGAAGATTTAGACGATATAAAGGAGCTAGGGAAGCGAGTAGCTGAGTTCCGAGCACTATTAAAGACTGTGATAACTAATTGTATCCGGGAATAAGCTAATTGTTGGAATTTTTGAGTGCCTAAGAAAGAATAGAGAGATACCACTTATAGCGTTATTCAAAAAGCTGTGTGTACACTTTCTTATATTTGTCATAAGTTAAAGCTTCTACTTTATATTTTGCTTTTTGAAGTTCTTTATTTTTAAGCAAAGAAACAGTGACAGATAGCAAAATTATGAACGCAATTTTCGTGATTTCTTGAGTATCCTTAGAACTCTGAAAATACAATATCTCAGGAGAGATTTTCAAAGTTCTTAATGTATGTTTTAACGATGCCTGGATAGTTATTATGGTTTTATACACATTTTCATCATACTTGGAGATGATCAGTTTTGAGGTATTTGAAATAACGTTTAATGAGTCTATAATAGATTCCAAAATCTCAGGGAGGATTACAAATGATAAGCTCGTGATCCCCCATGACATTATTTCCATTTTTACCATTACCTCTTTGATTTTATTGAGATCATTAACTAATGATTCATCTAACTAATGATTCATCTGATAAATATCTCGCTAACTCTGCATTTTCTTTTCCCAAGTATTTTGCAAGCTCGAATAGGAAATTTTCAAATATACTAAGATTGTTAAAGAGTTCCATTAAAGCACCTTTATCTCTTTCATAAAGCTTTCTTAACTCTAATTCCTTTTGTTTTTTATAAGTCCAATGTGCTGCCAACCAAGAAGATGCAATTACTGCCCCAACAGATATAAGGGTGAATAAAATATTGCTAGTATCCATAACTTCCCCTCCTTACGGCAACCTGCCGACCTCTTGACCGTCAATTCTTATTACCCATGTTTCCCTTAACCATCCTTTTGGCTCTAATTCAAACACATGATCCTCATTTTCCCCAACACGGAATTTAATTGGCTCTGTAATTTTCTGGTCAAGCTTAAACCCATTAACTTTGAGCTCAGTGTAATATCTCAACCATCCACTCTTATAGTCAATTTGGATAACATCACCACCGACTTCCACAATCGCTCTCCTCCCTAAAGCCGCAAGGAATCCCACTAACCCAACAAAACCAAGGGGAAACCCTATGAACTCATAAAAACCCTTGTCTGTTGTATCTAAGGTTTTTACATAGAGTGCTTCTTTGACACTAACGTACTTTGACGCGATTAGGCTGAATGTGTTATCCCAATAAATTGTATATTTTCCAGTACCATATCTGCTGACATTTACGATTATATGAATGGGGCTTGTAAGCTTCCCATAATCAACACGGCCTGAAGGAGTGTCAATATAAATCTTGAGATCATTGTTCCCTCCTCTAACAGTTACATTTATTTCCCACAGCAAATCAGGATTTTCCACTGTCCAATCTTGATGCCATTTATCCCCTGGCTTTATCTCCCATGAATCACTCCACTTATCCACCACAACATACTTAACCTTAGGACTGAGAGTATACCCATAAACATAAGAGGCAATGCCAATCAGGAACATAACCAAAAACACGTACCCAAAACTGCGGAGAAACCACTTCTTTTCAAACTTAATCCCCTTGGGGAGGGTTAGTATTTTTGGAGATTTCTTTCCTTGAACCAAATCCTTATAAGAAGGAACATCCTCACTAACCCTTGGGCGCTCCCCCTCCATCTTTAATCCCCCATCTTCCTTTTATAGTGCAAAAAGTGTTTTACTCCAACTTTTATTAATCTTTCTCAGCTTAACAGCGGTGTTGCTAAAGTATCTTTAGAAAACTTTATTATATTTAATGCATAAGGAGCATATAACAAAATTTGGTTATAAGGGTGAGGTGGTGGTATGGCTGAGGCTGTGGATTATAATTTGATCATTAAGAAGATTGAAAAGATTGAGAGGGATTTAGAAGAGCTTAAGCTTGAGCTTCTTAAGAGGCAGGTAGAATCACAACCAGCGGAAGAAATTGATGATGAACTTTATGAAGAACTCTTAAGAAAAGCAGAAAAGCTCGAAAAAGGCGAAGAAGCCATTTCTGGTGAAGAAGCAATCAAACTCCTACTGGAGGAATAAAATTGTGGACCGTCAAAGTGAGTAAGGACGTCCTCAAAAAAGCAAAACAACTACCAACAGCCAACAAACGAAAACTAACCGAATTCATTCAAGAACTGCAGAAAACACCATTCCCACAAGGCTTTGACATAGTTCCCGTAAAAGGCAAAAAAGCAAAACAACTTAAAGGAAACAACAGGAGCATCTACCGAGTCCGCCTCGGAGAATACAGGCTAATCTACATCGTAAACTGGAAAGAAAAAATAATCTCACTCACAGAACTCAACCCAAGAGGAAAAGCATACAAATAAACACAATTAAAGGAGGCACCAAAATGACTAAAGAACAAGGAGCTAAAATTTGGATAAAATTCAGGGGCAAAGCAGTAAAAGCACACAAAATAGAGGTGCTTCGTTTAGGAGATTTCCTATCTAACCTGCAACGTCTTCTAATTGAATATGGGAAAGTGAAAAAGATAAGAAAACCGCAGGAACATTTGAAGTTATATTTGACTGAGGTTGAACCAGGTTCAGTGACAATTGTATTGGAGCCTGCCAAGTCATACTCCTATCATTACACCGATCCCGTAAATTCAGCTCTTGACTTTATAATAAACCTTCTTGACTATGTTGATGACTATCAAAAGATTAAACAGTATTTGGAACAAGAACTGGAATCCCCTGAAGCGATTTTATCACATCTGAAAAGACTCGAAATTCTCTGGTCAGAAAAAGATTTGGAAGTTGGTATTGCAAGAAAAGTTTCAAGACCAAGAGATGATGAGTACATTTACATACCCCCTGAGAAAAAACAAGTTGTCCAGAAACTCATTGAAGAATACATAAAAGAGATATCCGACAAGGTCCAGGGAGCAATAGTGGAATTAAAAGCCCATGGGAAAAAGAGACATTTTGAACTCATAACAACAACCGGTGAAAAGATAATCTGCTATTATGACCCCAAAGAAAACCCTGAGATAGAAATTAATGCCTATGAACACTTCTGGAAACCAGTAGAAGTTATCGGAATCATTAAACAAAAAGGAAAAATTAAGAAGATGGAGAAAACGCTAGAAATTAGGTCATTTAAGCATGAAATAACAGGCCAATTTGGAGGATACAAGATCAAGACTCCAATTCCCCTCGAAATTGAATACGATCATAACACTGATATATGGTGTGTTGAAAACCCCAATCTTGAACTTTACGGATGTGGAAAAACTCTTGAAGAGGCATTAAAAGATGCTGAGGAAGTTTTCCAAGCACTAATTGAAACATACGTTTTTGAAAAGGACGAAAACCTTGCTGAAGATGCAAAGAAGTTGAAAAAAGCTCTTTTGAAACACGTGGAGGTGAATCCATGAAAGCCAAGGAGATCAAAAAAGCACTTGAGAAAAAAGGATTCATAAAAGAAGAAGGAAAAAAGCACACCAAGTTTATACTACACATAAACGGCAAGAAAAAACGTGTAATGACTATTTTCAGCAGAGGCCGAGACAAACAAGAGCTTGGAGAAGAATTAATTAAACGAATTATGAAACAACTCCGCTTTGAGAATGATCGAGACAAATTTAAAGACTTCGTTGAATGCCCAATGAGTAAAAATGACTATATCCACTACTTAAGAGAAAAGAGGGTACTAGAATGAAAGGAGGCACACCAATGCCAGAAGAACGGCAAGTAACAGAACCACTGGCGAAATTTCATGTGAAAGTTACTCGTGCAGGTCAGTTTACATTTCCCTATTATACCAGAGTATATTATAACTTGAACATTGGGGATTTTGTTGAGTTGATTGTCAGGACAAGAGACAGTGAATTGCGTGGATTTTTATTGCTCGGCTTGGTGACAAGGCAGGAGTTACAATCCCATCAGAACTCAGAACCAATTTGGGAATTAAGCAGGGAGACTCTGATTGGTTAGAAAGAACTGCAAAAAAGAAGGGATTAGATCCAAATGAGTTTCTTTCAACAATAATAACAGAGGGTCTGGACAATATTGAAAAATATGAGAAAGCTATAGAGCTCTTTACAGAGGCAATGAAGATTGAGGAGCAATTATTTAAGAAATATGATGAGATTATGGAACTTTTTGACTTAAAATCTTATGCAGAACTCTATGACTTAAAAATGAAACTCCTTGTATTTATGTCAGCGTTAACCCCTCCAGAAGAAATGAAGAAAATCTTCAACCAAATACAAAACGAGGTGAAGAAATGAGCCAAGAAATCATTGAACCATTAGCGAAATTTCATTCAAGCATAAATATTAAAGGACAGTTAGTTGTTCCTGCTAAGGATAGGGATGTTTTTGGCTTAAATAAGGGAGATTACCTTGAGATTATTGTTAGATCATTTAAAGTCGTTGGTGGGAAGCTAAAGATACTAAAAAGGGCTTACGTTGTTGTAAGACTCAGCTCCAAAGGTTTAATCACAATTCCCGAAGAAGTTAGGAAGGAGCTAAACATTTCTCCTGGCGATACTGTTGAAATACTAATTGTAGGTTATCACAAGTTCGATGAGTTAGTTTCAGAAAAAGGTAAACAGCTGCTCAAACTTCTTCAAGGTAACTCCCATACTCAAATCATCTCAAGCGAGCAGGAAAAATCAATCCTTCAGAGGAGCAGAACATATTATCTCTAACTATCTTTCTTTTTCTTTGGGATTATATAAATATATAAATAAATAATTTGAAAAGAAGAAAGAAGAGAGCAATAAATGCATGTTTTATCTGCTGACATGGCTTGAATTTTGAAGTCTGAATTTTGTATTACAAAATTTGATGTAAGTTTCTACTGATTTTAGTATTCTGCTGTGGTTTTTGTAATACAAAATTCATCACTTTGAACAGATGTTCATCATTACAGCAGCTTTAGCTGCTGCTTTTCTGAACAATGTTCAGTTTAGGAACCAAAACTCTTTTATGAGATACAAGTAAGGACCAAATACTGGTTCAAAATTCCTACGTTGTATAGAATTTGCAGTTAGAGCTCCAATAAGATCTTGAAGATATGCTAAGAGCCCATTTTTAAACTCTTCAAGATTCAAACGCTGTTTTTTCATCTCAAGAAGGCTTTCATTCATTAGTTCTGCTTGTCTTTTTACTTGTTCTGTTGATTCTGCCGTGGCTAATGCTTGAATTGCCACAACACCAGCCATTAGGATGTTTGCCATCACCAATGTAAACTGTAAAATTGCCTCATTTCGTATTTTGGCTCCAATCCATGCCCCGATACCTGCAATATAAACAAAGAGCACTACAATGAGAATCATTACCCATGTTTTTAGGTTATTACCCATGATCACCACCTCACGGTAACCTGCCTTTGGTTATTCCCCAAGTTAACATTTCCTCAACACTTTCCTCGAATTCTTGACATTAGCTTTTGCTCTTCATTGACTCCTAACGTTATTGTAATATTTTTATTTCTTTCCAGATAAGAAGTCTTCCTTAGATAAAATTTCGACTACCTGCACTACTACTTTTCCGTTCTCTTTCTTAACCTCGTAAACTGTTGCCTCCGAGATATATAAGGGAATTCGTGAGATTGCATCTCCATACGTGGCCCAATGATTATAATATGTCTTCAACCCCATAAGAGGTGGATGTTGATCCATCATATAGTAATATCCTTTAAATTTAATAGCCGCGGAAGCGTGACCCATTTCATTATTTTCAAAATCAATGTCAAACACGTAAACAGGAGAATAATTCATCGATAATAGTAATCCAGCAGTGAGTACGGCGTAATCTACGCAGACCCCCTTTCCTCGTCTAATAGTTTCTGAAGGTTTTTGGATAGGTCTACTATCCTTACTGTAATATTGATACACATCATACTCAATATGACTCTCTTCCCATATGAGAATACTCGAGGCGCTTCTTGCAATGTCTTGTCTTTTTAATTCCTTAGCAAGAGCTTCCAATACTGCCATTTCTTCAGGATCATTGAGGTAACATCTTATGGCATCTGGAATTGAGTACTCGGAATTAGAGCAAGTTAAAGCAGAAGCAACATCATCAATCTTTGATTTTAATGTGCTTACAACGTTTGTTGTTTTATTTATATCAATGCCAACTTTCGACAGGATCTTACCATCATTGTACCCTAAATCCCAAAGAGCAAAAAGCATCAAGAAAACAAATACAAATCCCAAAGCATTCTTCCAAGAAATCCTCCTTTTTCTCCTGCCCACATACTTCCTGACCAACTTTCTTGAAGAGCTCCTACTAATAGTCCTTGACTTGTGCTCCCTGCTAGGACGGATTTTTGATATCTTCTTTTTTTCTCTTTGAACTTTTTTTCTAAGTTCCTCATCCTGTTTTCGTATTTCTTCGACCTTAGTATTAAAATAATCTCTTCTCGACGCAATATATCCATCCAGCTCTAAGTACCTCTCAACTTTGCCAACCATCTCCCAAAGCTCATCCATAATCTTGTACTTATTTGCATCATCAGGGAGCTTGGCATCAAGCTTGATCAATATCTCTAAAAGAGAGTCAATAATCTCCTTACCCCTGTCGAGAAAATCGGAATCCCTGTAACTATACCAAAGATTATTACGCCATTCCTCAAGCTCAGAAGCTAGATAATCGCTTAATGTATGATCCGTCCACCTCAAACCAGTATAACCATCACGACCATGAATAACATGCCCATCAGAACGAAGCATTGCAATGACCAAATTAAGATACGGATTAATAATCCGTGTAATCAAGTAATGCAAATCCTTTCCCATTCATAACCACCATGTAACGTTCTTTCAATAAACTCTTTTTGCTTGAAAAGATATTAACTTTTTGCCTCGAGAGTAAATTTAAAAATCCTCACTTGCGTACATTCTAATGGACTGCCTCCATTGTATCACCGCTCCAGGGCCTCCAGGGAGGCCCTCATACTCACTTCTAACGCATAATTTTGTGTTATAAAATTCAAGTCCTTTACTTCACAGACATGTAATGAGCATGAATTTAATTTTATAAAATTAAATTGGCAAAATTGGAGCTTTCTCCATCCAGAAGAGGCAAAATACTCGATTCTATTTCTTTCTATATTGAAGAATTAAATTTATTTAATAAATTTAAACCTGAGAAAATCAACTTGTTAATGAGGTTTTATTTCTTAGGTTTAATATAATACACACTATACACACTTCTAAAAGCAGGGCTCTCCTTCCTCAAAAAGCCCCTAAAAAGCGAAAGAAACGGCTTAATATCACGCTTGATGAGGAAGTCGGCGAAGTGCTCGATAAGCTTTACATCAAGAAGTCTAAATTCATTAATGACCTGCTTAGAATGGCCCTCTTTGGGGAGGGTGATATCATGAACTTCTTAAAATTCCTTTGGTGGGCCCGCGGGGATTCGAACCCCGGACCTTCGCCGTGTGAGGGCGACGTCATAACCAGTCTAGACCACGGGCCCGCCCTAAAGGACATTCATATCTCTTCGGATTTTGCTTATAAATTTTTCTGGCTTTTTTGGAACTTTAGTACCAGATTTTTTTGATATTTTTGCTTACAACATTTTACATTAACACTAATAGAATAAGAAAATTTTATATAGTTGAACAATAAATAATTTTACAAGCTTCATAGGAGGGAGATACTATGAAAAAGACCATAGTGGTCAGTTTGGTAATATTAGTTTTGATTTCAAGCCTGGCTTCAGTTTCTGCAAACAGTAAAAGTTCTCCAACGAGAGTTTTTGTGGAGATAGATGGCCCCATAACCGACGAAGTCCTTGATCAACTAAAAGCCGATGGGTTGCAGGTTCTGTATGTGTTTGACGAAATTAGATTCGTAGCCGGCATTGCAAGAGATAAGGATCTCAATAAGATCTCACAACTTGAGTTCGTTAAGAGTGTGGGAGAAGATGTCCAAGTTCACATAACAGGCGAAACACTGCCAAGTGAAAGCCCATATGGCTTCGGATATTATACATGGAACCTCGACATGATAAACGTTCCAACTGTGCACGAAGAAATGGGATACACTGGTAAGGGAGTGTATATAGCAGTTCTTGATACAGGTTTAGTTCCCAACTGGAGAGATTATTTCGAAGAGGACAAGATAGCTACAGAGTTTGGAAGAGCTTTCCTAGCGATGTCACTTAACGCTCACTACAACCCCAATGCATGGGAAGCCGACACCCACAGCCATGGAATCCATGTAACAAGCACCATAATAGGGTTCTGGCTCTATGATTTCTACAGAGTAAGCGGAGTGGCACCGGATGCTAAGATAATCCCCGTTAAAGTGTTACACAACAACGGTTTTGGATGGTCAACGGACATCGCTGCTGGGATACTCTACATTGCCGAGCTTTACAAAGCTGAGAAAGAGAGCAATGGAGCAGTTTTACCACCATACGATGAGATTAATCCAATAGTTATAAGCATGAGCCTCGGTGGGCCCTTGTTAAGCCAAATAGAGAAACAAGCAATTGACTACGCAATAGAACAAGGAGTCTTCATAGTAGCAGCGGCAGGAAACGATGGGGAATTGGGAATGGACTATCCAGGAGCATATGAGCCAGTAATTTCAGTTGGGGCTGTTGGGTGGTATGGCGAATGGTGGTGGAGAACTGGAGATGTTCCGGAAGATCTAACTGAATTAGTGTATATAACCGACTTCAGTGGAAGGGAAAAAGAAAGCCAAGATCTAGACGTTCTTGCCCCTGGAAGCTGGGTTGTAGGACCTTACCTAGCCTACGGAGCAGCTCATCCCCCATATTGGGCAAATGGGATTCCTGGCCAGTACTACTATTTAGGTGGAACGTCAATGGCAACTCCACACGTGAGCGGAATAGTGGCATTAATGCTTGAAAAAGATATGGAAGAAGATGGGGACATTGATCTTACCCAAGCCGAGGTAGAAAACATTCTTGAAAGCACGGCAATGCCAATAACATGGTATAGCGCCTTTGCGATCGATGATCCAATCACGCCAGATTGGATATTAATAGAATGGGGCCCTGATGCAGTAGGTTCAGGACTAGTGCAGGCAGATGCTGCCGTAGAGGCACTGCCTTAATTCTTTTTATTTTCTCTTTTCCCATACCTTTAAATACCTCTTTAGTTAGCTCTTCTCGGTGAGAACATGCTAAACACGATGGTATTGATAAGGACAGACAACTTCGACAAGGCTCTAATAGCATTAGCTGATTTAGTCAGATATGCTGGGATGGAAATACGGGGCAAACCGAAGATAATACCCCCGGCCCTTTCAGACTGGGCTTTTGAAAAAATTGTAGGAGAAGGGCCCAAGAAAAAATATCAGGCTCATGTTGTGGCCCAAGTGAATCTCCCTCCTGCAAAAGCCATAGGGAGATTAAGGGAGATACACCCTCCTGCCCATATAATAGTAATCCCTCCAGATACTCCGGTTCACAAAGAACTCCTTAAACTATGGGGAACATTCGAAGTATTGAGAGGTTTTTATCCACCAAAGAAGGTTCAAGAAGAGGAAATTGAAGAAGAGTAACTACTTCTTTTTCTTCTTGATTCTGATATTGGCAATATCTCCAAGTGTTGGCTCGTAGTCCTTTGGTATACTCATCTTCTCCTTAATTTCCTCTTCGACCCTTTCAATGAGTTTTATTTTAAAGTAGCGCTCCAACTTCTTCGCCTCATCTATTGTGGGTATATACTCCCCATGTGCTATTCTTCTGATTAAATTCGTAGAAAGGCCCACCTTATGGGAAAGTTCTTCATAGCTTAACCCGCTCTTTTGAATGGCCTCTCTCACTCTATCCGCATAATCTTCCACTATATCCTCTGTATAAAGTGGTTTTTGCCTTTCTGGAGCTGATTTGGGTTTTGGTTTTGGGGCGTATCTCCTCATAGGTTCTCTTCCTGTTGGCATTGGACTCCAAGTACCGGGTTTTTTCCTACCATATTTTTCATAACACCTGTGACACACTAAAAGCTCGGCGCCTTCTATTTTCACTGTGTGCCCTTTCCCCCTTATTTCTGCTCCACAGATTTCACAAATTCTTGGTTTGGCTTTTGCCATTAAAACCACCTTCAACTCACTCTACTCTGACTTGAAGGTTAGATTTTATAAATCCATCTATTAAATTTATTCCCGATGAATATGGATGTAGAAGAGAACAAGCACAATAACAACAAAATCAAGATAGAGAAGCTCAAGAGAATGGATCAAGAGACTCTTGAAACCCTCGTAGGGATTTATATGCGAGGTTACGAAGGGATGAGAGAATACGGTGGTGAAGGCGAAAGTTATGCCAAGCGATACCTTCGCTGGTGCTGGAGCAAGGCCAGTGATGGATTCTTTGTTGCAAAGGACAGGGATAGAATAGTGGGTTTTATTGTATGCGATAATGATTGGCATAGTCGGTATGAAAACACGATTGTGGGAGCTATCCATGAGTTCGTAGTTGACAAAGGCTATCAAGGAAAAAATGTTGGAAAGAAATTGATAGATAGGTGTTTAGAATACCTAAGCAAATACAACAACAGAATAGAGTTATGGGTCGGAGAAAAGAACAAAAAAGCAATAGAATTTTACGAGAAACTTGGCTTTAAAGTTGTTGGCAAGAGTGGGGTCTGGGTGAGGATGATAAAAGATCTAAAGATAGAATCAAATGCTCAAACAAAAGAAAACCAACAAAGACAATAACACAAAAACTAACCTCAGAGAGCAATTAGTAGAACACCCAAAGATGTCAAAATCAGTGCATACAACAGTCTTCTTGAAAATCTCTCTTTTAATAGAATTACCGCCATCACAGAGGATAATATTGGGGTGGATTCCATCAGTGGTGTTGCTATGCTCGATCCCATCAGCTTAATAGCTTGGGCAAAAAAGTACTGTCCAAGTATCACTCCCAAAAGAGTTGTCACAAAGATCAACATCCAACCTTCTTTGCTTAATTTCTTGAATTCATTTCCGACTTTAAATAACAAAACAAGAGAAGCAAGACCTGCAAAACCTATTCTGAATCCTATGACCACAAAAGCACTAAGATCCTCTATAAGCCAGTCCATTATAACAATTGTTCCAGTCCATATGAGTTGAGCTAAGAAAACAAATGTAATTCCCTTCCAGTTTAATTCACTGCGGGATGAAGTTTCCGTAGTTATTAGGATCACGGCACATATTATAGTACCTGCCCCTGCAACCAAGCTTAAAGTAAGGGGTCTACCTAAGGTAAAATGAGCAATAAACATTGTTAATATTGGATGAAGAGTTACCAGTAGGGAGGCTCTTGAAACCCCGAGGTAGTTTATTCCCTCAAGGAACATCCAATCTGCCACAGTGAATCCTAAAATTCCTGAAAGTATTAAGATGACCCATATCTCCCGACTAAAAGAAGGAAATCCAAGATACAAAATTGCCACAAAATAAAAAACACCACCTAGTATAAGCCTAATTATATTTATGGCAAAGGGAGTTATAATTTTCATCAGTATTTTAGAAAACACAGAGGCCAAGGCCAATGAAAAAGCCGCCGAGATTGCCAGCACTACACCAGGTATTACATTCATAAGGGTAATAGCTCACATTCAGTTTAAAACAGTTACGTAAGGCAACTAATTCAAAAATGTAGATAGAAAAGAAAAGTCACTTTATCGGAGGCCTAAACTTGTAACCATAGAGAATTATTCCGTCTTCATCGAACTCTCTTATCTTTCTTGTGACCATTTCTACTTCCATTCCAAAGTCTATTTTTTCTGGATCAATGTCTGTGAGCTGAGCCAAAACCACTGGCCCCTCTTCCAACTCAATTAGAGCTACAGGATAGGGCTTGTAGTACTCATAACCGCTTGGTGGGTTTCTCACTATCGTCCAGCTAACTACTTTACCTCTTCCACTGAACTGGAATTCCTCTATCTCCTGACTTCCACATTCAGGACATAAAGGTCTTTTTGGGAAGTGAACGTGACCACAGCTCTTGCATTTGCCTCCAATGAGACGGTACTTTTCCTTAAAATGTCTCCAATACCTTGCAACTTGCATTGGTCTCCCCATCTTCAAACCCTCCTTAATAAGGTTACAGTTATGTTTGAACCAGTCCCACCGATGTTTTGAGTCAATCCAATTTCTGCATCTGGCACTTGATTTGGAGCTTCTCCCCTAAGCTGCCAAACTGCCTCAACAGTTTGATAAACTCCAGTTGCCCCTACTGGATGACCTCTTGCTTTTAAGCCACCTAACGTTTGAATTGGATAGTCTCCATCTATGGCTATCTGTCCTTCTTTTGCAAGCATTGCACCTTTTCCTCTTTCGGCTACTCCTATGGATTCTAAACTTAACGCAGCCATAATAGTGAATGCATCATGAACTTCAAAAAAGTCTATGTCATTAGCACTAATTCCAGCCATTCTGTAAGCTCTCTCTGCGGCAACCTTTGCAGCCTTTAAAATCAAGAAATCTTTTCTGTTTGCAAGATTTATCGTGTCTATTGCCCTTCCCATCCCTGCAACTTCAACCATCTTTGCTTTATCTACAAATTCCTTGGCCTTATCTTCTGTAGTTATTATTACCGCAGCGGCCCCATCGGCTATTGGGGAGGCATCAAAGAGTTTTATTGGATCTGCCACATAGGGGCTCTTTATAACAGTCTCAACTGTTATTGGCTTTTTGAACATTGCATATGGGTTCTTGGCACCGTTTGCATGAGCATTAACTGCAAATAATGCTAGATCTTCTTCTGTGTAGCCGTATTCTTTCATGTAGAGCCTCATGGCGAGAGCGTTTAAAGCAACAAAGCTTACCCCATGGAAGAGCTCCCACTCTGCATCTGCTGCATAAGCGAGGTATCTTGTAGCATCACTTGGCCATGCATCTGTCATCTTTTCAACACCTACAACGGCAACGACATCTTCAAGGCCACTCATAACAGCTTTTACTCCCTCTTGAACGGCGGCCCCTCCAGAAGCACATGCAGCTTCAACTTTAACGGCAGGGATATTTCCAAGGCCTGCCCAATCAGCAATTAATGCTCCAAGGTTCTCCTGCTCGACGAATGAACCTGATGCCATGTTTCCAACATAGAGTGAATCTACTTTATCGACACCAGCATCCTCCATAGCATTGAGCAGTGCTTCAACAGCCAAGTCTCTAAGACCAAGTCTCCAGTGCTCTCCAACCGGAGTTAGTCCCACACCAATAATCACTGGTTTTCTCATTTTAACCACCTCACATGATGTACTTACCTCTGTGCTTTGCATAGAGTGCATAATCGATGTACTTCTTCCTGTTCACGTAATCCATGGTTCTTGGCGCTAAGTCTCTCTTTTCTTCGATAGCATCTTGCACAACCAAGCTGAAAGCGTCACTTCCTGCTCCACTTCCAAAGCTTACCCATAGAATTCTATCTTCAGGCTTTGCTATGTCAAGGACTGCAGAAATTCCCACAAGGGTTGCACCGCTGTATGTGTTTCCTATTATTCCACTTAGCAATCCTGGAAGAACTTTCTCTTTAGGAATTCCCAATATTTTTGCGACAGTTAACGGGAACTTAACATTTGGTTGGTGGAAGACGGCATAATCAAAATCACTTGGAGAATAATCAAGTTCTTCCATTAAGCCCTTTGCGGCATTTATTATTTGGTGGAAATAAGCCGGTTCCCCAGTAAACCTATTTCCGTGTCTTGGATAATGTTCGTGTTGCCTTCTCCAGAAATCTGGAGTGTCAGTTACATAAGAGTAACTTCCTTCAAAATAAGCTACTGTATCAGAAGTTTTTTCTCCCACAATATAAGCGGCTCCTCCTGCCGATGCAGTAAATTCTAAGTGATCACCAGGCCTTCCTTGAGAAGTGTCAGCCCCTATTGCCATAGCATATTTAGCCATTCCGCTTCCAACAAACCCAATCGCAGCTTGAAGGGCTTCTGTTCCAGCTTTACATGCAAATTCAAAATCGGCCGCATCTAAATCAGGGGTTGCTCCAATTGCTTCAGCTATCACGGTTGCAGAAGGTTTAACAGCATAAGGCTTCGATTCTGTACCAAACCAAAGTGCTCTAATTTCTCTTGGGTTTATACGAGCTCTTTTAAG
>JACIVX010000005.1 GCA_014361295.1 Methanomassiliicoccales archaeon
GGAACCCCAATCCTCATCTACAAGCACGCGGTGAAAACGATCGAGAAGCGCTCTGAGTCAGGCAGTGGATGAAAGTCTGACTTTCCGTTAAAGTCAGAGTTGGTGAACGATGCCGAGGAAGAGGAACGTAGTGCGGGTGGGTCGGCGGGGGCAGATGGTTCTTCCCAAGGCGGTGCGGGAGGCCCTGGGCGTAACCGAGGGCGACCAGCTTTGGGTGGAGGTGGAAGGAAACCGGGTCATCCTTAGACCCGTTTCCTCGCTCGTTCAGGAAAGCCTGGGCTCGCTCCGGGGCACCTGGGGCGAAGAGATCGGTTCCTACCTCAAAGAGGAGCGCGAGGCTTGGGACAAGGGGAGCTAGCTTTCCTTTCCCGCCATAAACGAATCGGGTTAGATACCGTCCTTTTCATCTACCACCTGGAAGGAACAGAACCTTATTCCCGGTTCACCACAAAACTTTTCACCGCCCTTTCCCGGGGAAGGCTTTCTGCTCTCGCTTCGAGCCTCGTCCTTGCGGAGCTTTTGGTCCGGCCGTTCGATCTCGGCGATGAAGAAAAAATCCGGGCCTGCGAGGTTTTCCTTCAGGGACTTCCCGGCTTAGAGGTCCACTCGGTGGATGAGAGGGTGGCGAAGGAGGGTGCGCGCCTTCGGGCCCGCTACGGCCTTCGCACACCCGATGCCCTTCACCTGGCCACGGCACTGGTCCATGGGGCCACTGCCTTCCTCACGAACGACCAGGAGTTCCGCAAGGCCCAGGGCTGCGGGCTGGAAATCCTCCTTCTGGACGAAATTTTTTCCGTCTAGCCCTTAAAAGAACGGCAGATTGTCGACCTTTCTTCGCGTAGTCCCTCTGTGTGGTAGCGGCGGGTTTTGGCAGAGGCGGGAAAGCGCGTGCATCTCCTCCTCGATGGCCCGGATTCTCGTGAGGAATTCCGGCGGCAGTTTTTGGGCCTCGGCTCTCCCGAGAAGGGCGGCAAGCTCGGCCACTCGTTCTGCAAGCGTCGAAAGGAGGACCCGAATGGGCCAGTCATCCCTAAGATGGGAAAGGGCTTCACTTATTCGCTCTTGAGCCATTTCCCCTCTTTCCCGTAATCGCCAAGCCAGAGGACCCAAGGGAGTTTTTCCCGCACCACCTGGTAAAGCCGGGAGTCGCCGGTGATGAAGGGGGCCGATTCTTTGGCGGCCAAAGCGAGGTAAGCGCCGTCGTAGGCCGTGCAGCCGTACTCGAGGGTGAACCCAAGGATTTCCTCCTCCAGTCCAGAGATATCTTTTTCCCGAAGATCCAGGCCTTCCAAAGCCTTCAGGATTTCTTTGGCTTCCGCTAGTGGGAGGGTTTTCCCTTTGAGGCCGCGGACAGCCCGGGAGAGAGCGTTGAGGACCTCGTAGCGGGTGAGGGTGGGGACGATGAGCTCGATGGCGCCTTTGGCTACAGGCAAAGTTCACAGTAACAGAGCTCCCAACTCCACGGGAGGGCCTCCAAGCACTAATGGACAAAGTGCAGACGTCGGGCCTGTACCAAAGTATAACAAACAGCCTTTTTTCTAATGTGCAAGAGGCTCTGGAAGAGCCGAATTCTCGTGATATTCAAGATGCGCTAAGTGCATTGCAGGCGTTCATCAATGAGGTGCGAGCACAGAGCAGGAAGAAGATCCCCGTTGGGCAAGCCAATAGCTTTATCTCTGATGCCCAGGAGATCATCCAGATCCTAAAGGCTGGGCATTAAGGCGAGCTTATCCAAGGGACCGGCGGCCACCTTAGCCGCCTTTTCTTTGTCTGTAAAAGACTTACTCAACTGCAATTCATCGGTAGAAGGACGTCAAGGCACCAATGAAGGAAAGAGTGCATTTGCCATGTCCGACGGGGTTGGGGGAACGAGAGTAGGCCGTCTGGATACCCTTAAATCTTCTGCGCTCCTGGGCTTTGCGTAAATACATGTGGGAACAGGAGAGATGGGGATTTTTAGCACGGGGACCGCAAGGGGGTCGCAATCTTTTTGTCCCCGCGTGCGTTTTACTCCCGGCGTCCCGTTTAACCCCGGGTGGGTTCAGGGTGGACTTAGCGGAATGACTTCAAATCTTTCCTGTTTTTCTCGTCCGAACCGATAGATATGGAAGTGGGCATCGAAGGTGAAGGCCTTCTTGATGCCCAGGCGTTCCATCACCGCGAAATTGACAGCATCCACCAAAGAGAAGTCTTGGTCCCCGTACTCTGCAACGATTTTCCGGGCGTTTTCCAGGTCTTTTCTCTCCGCCATCACGAGCTCCACCGCCCCGGAAAGGAGGAAATCCCAGAACTTCAGGGCTGCATTCCGGCCAAGGTGATGAGAGATAAGGAACCAACACTCAAGGAGAACATAATCCGTAGTGATAAGCTCCTCTTTCCCGATGAGCTCTTCGTAGACCTTACGGGCCGCGGAGTGGTGCCGATCGGTTGCATCGGCCAAAGCATAAAAGGCTGAAGTATCAACGAAGGTTTTCATCGGAAAGCACTTGGGCTAAGTAGTCATCGTGTTTCTCAGAGACGTCGGTTTTCCCGCTTTGGCCAAGGCCTACGATGGCTAGAAAGTCCTTGGGGGAGGCCTCTTTGCGCAGGTAATCCTTGGCCATGCGCCGGATAAGCTCGGCCAGGGAAATACCTTCTTCCTTAGCCCGCTCCTTCAAGCGCCGGTGGACCTCAGGATCGAGGTAGACCTGCGTTCTCTTTTTAGACATAACTTAATGTTAACATCATAATGGCGATGTTGCAAGGTCTGGTCAACTCGATTGAACCTCGTTGGCGGGAAGGGCGAAGAAGTAGCGGGTTTTACCGCGGGTATCCACGCCTAAAAGGGGATCAGGCAAAAGGACGACGGGGTAAGTCTCAGTAGCCTCGCCCAAGGCGAGACAAGCGTACTTGGGCAAAGCCTGAACTAACGCAAGAAGCGAGCTTTCCTCGATCATCCCGGACTTCGCCACCCACTTGATGTCCTCCTCGAGCGGCAACCGGAACACGAACAAGTTATCCGCCGCCCGTAAAACCCCTTCCGGAAGGGCTGTGGGTGTATTCGTAATAAAGAAACTCGTGATCCCGGTGTGCCTTGCCCTCGTCACGAGGGCATCGATCCCCTGCGGGGTCACATAGAGGTGCGCTTCCTCGAAAAACACGAACGGGACTTTTTCTTCCTCCTCTACGAGCGCAAAGAGGAACCGCAAAAGCGCCTGGGCAAACCCCATCCTCGCCGGTGTAGAAAGCCCGGAAAGATCGAACGCTACCGCCCCTCCCTCCCGGATTTCCTTCCAGACCCCCGTAAACGACGAGGCCTCGAGGGGACTCCTCGCCACCATCCCCGTGAGTTTTAAAGCTTCTAGCCGTGAGCGAAGGGTTCGGTTCACCGCATCCGCGGCATACCCGCTTTGGGTGGGATAAAACTCCCCTTCTTCCGCCATCGAGATGAGTTCATCGATCCCGATAAATTCTTTCTTCTCCTGAAAAAGCTTCGAAAGCCTCGTCTCAAAATAAAGGAGGGAAGTTGCGGGTGTCCCGAAGGCCTCAAGCATCACGGACAGGGCTTCAACCCCGATCTCCCGAACCCCAAGTTTGAAATTTCTTCCCACCGAATACGTTCGAACTTCTGGAAGCCCACCGTACTCCCGGTTCACATCCAAAACGAGGCACGGAGCTCCCGCCCGGATAAGCCCAAGGAGAATGACTTTCGCTAAATGTGACTTCCCCGAACCCTTGGCGCCCACGATCACGTTCACCTTCTCTAGCGCCCTTCCGCCCGGGGAGAATTCTTCTCCTTCCAACGTCCGGCCAAGGAAAATCTTTGGGCCCGGGGTTTCGGGAATAGGAGGGCTAGTCGGGAAAATCTCCGCATCCCAGCCGGGGAGGATTCCGTCCCAGGGGCCGCGGACCTTGGCCCGGGCGACCCATCCTCTTTCTTCAGCTTTGGCCCACACCACTTGGAGGAGGAGTTTCCGAGGGCCTTCCCGTAGAAGAAGGGCTTCGCCGAGCCTTGGGGGTCTAGGGAAGGAGACCAAGGCCTCGTCGCCCTGGAAGGAGAGGAGGGTAAGGCCCTGATTTAAAGGCTTTCTTTTGGCCGGGAGGTCAGGGGGCCTAGGTTCACCTCGTCCCCCCTCCTCGAACAGGGAAATAAGGGCTTTTTCCTCGGCCCTCACGGCTCACCCTCTCCCGCCTTCCCTCTCTTCCGGGTGATCTCCAACGACAGAACCACCTGGGTTGAAGAAAGCCGTAAAAGCCGGAATTTCCCCCGTTCCCCGCCTTCCAAACCCAGAGCCAGAGCGAGGTCTTTGGGGATGGTTACCCGGAACCGGCCGTCCTTTCCCCGCACCACCGCCACCTCTCCGCCCCGGAGCTTCATGAGTCCTCCATAGGTACTCTTAATGGTACCATAAAAGGTCCTTTAAGGTCAATAATCTCGATGGGGAAAGGACTAGATGTAAAAAGGCTGGGTTAAGGAGGATGTGGATTAGAAGAAGGAGGGACTTAACAAAAGGCCCCTTTTGTTAAGCAGATTTGCGAGGCTCATAAAGGCATCCTTACAATATATTGTTTAGAGATTTGTTGCGATGTAACCAGTATTATAAATTTTGCTAAGAGTACTATGCAGAAATCATGTCAGCATTTATGATATTAGATAATTTCTCACCACGCGAAAAAGCTATAATAGTCTCAGCACATATTCGGTCCATCTTTTCCATCGCTTCAAAAGTATAAGCTCCCATATGAGGTGTTGCTATAACATTATCTAAATTAAGAAGGGGATTATTAACAGGCGGCTCTTGCGAAAAAACATCTAAAGCTGCTCCAGCGATTTTCTTTTCTTTTAAGTGATTGTAAAGAGCAACTTCGTCGATTATTTCTCCACGTGCTGTGTTAATGATAAACGCCGTGGGCTTCATTATTTCTAACTCGCGTTGTCCTATCATGTGATGCGTTTCTTTTGTTAAAGGTACATGTATAGTAACAATATCCGACATTTTTAACAATGTATCAAGCGATACATATTTTACGCCGTATTGCATGGTTAATTCGATGTTAGGCGCGATATCGTAGGCCAATATTTTTGCCCCAAAGCCACAGAGAAGCTTTATCACTTCGCGGCCAATCCTTCCTGTACCAATCACACCGATTGTGAGGTTATTTAATTCATGACCAATAAATGGGATCCACTTACCGCTTTTAGTGCTTTGGATAGCATCATAAAGATGACGAACTAAGGCCAAAATCAACCCCAGAGTTAATTCAGCTACAGCTTTTTGGTTAGCTTCTGGCACATTGCCTACCGCAATATTTAATGATGTAGCTGCTTGTAAATCGATATTATCAATTCCTACCCCCCGCTTCATCACTATGCGTAGGTTTTGTGAATTTTCAAGAACTTTTCTTGTAATGGGTTCAGTACCACAAATTATAGCGTAAGGCTGTTCTCGTTTTACTAATTCAGCAAGATAGTCTTCGTCGATGAGTGTATCAGGGACTGTACGAGCATAAAACACGGCAAACCCATTATTGCGAAGGAGCTCTTCTCCAATTGAGACTACTTTTCCGAAAGTCCGCGAGCTTACTATCACTTTTCGCATTCGTATTTACTCCTGAATTCAAAGGTTGTAACAACTTGCTCTACCTTTTCTTTAGGGCATAGCACAAGAATTTTCGCACCGTTTCCTGCGAAGTCCAGCCATACGTTCCCTTCTTTTTCATGTTTATGATAATACCACCCTGCGTACAGAATCCTTGTGAGCTTAATTGGCGACATAAGCTTCGCCGCATCTCTTTTCCCTATTAAGATCTATCTTACTATCTTAACCACGAGCGACGTAGAGGACTTTGCCATCCAACCCTCAGCTTTCTCACCAACCCGCATGATCCTCTTCCGATCTCATTTTCAGCGAACAATGCGCAGGCCCGCACCAGCAAGAAGGCGTTCACACTCTTCTTTGGTAGCCCAAACGAAGTCCCCAGGGTTCGTTTGCTTCAGGGCCGATATGGCCACTCCATAGCGGATCCCAGCTTCCACATCCTTTGTAAGGAAACCATACAGGAAACCACCGGCGAAAGCATCGCCTGCGCCCACTCGGTCCACAATTTCGATGTCAAAAACTGGTCCCCGGATAATCCCTCCCGGAGTCCAGGCCAACGCCGTCCAGGTATTGCGCCAAACAGAAGGCGTTTCCCGGATGGTTACCGCCACGGCCTTAAGCCGGAATTCCTTTCCTAGCCGTTCGGCTACCTTTTCGTAAGAATCCTCTTTAACCCCGAAGACCCTCTCTGCGTCTTCTTCTGTGGTAATAAGGATGTCCGCCATTTGTACAAGCTCCGTCATTACCCGCCTTGCCTCCTCCGGGGTCCATAGTCTTGCGCGGTAATTAAGATCTATAGAAACCAGAAGCCCATGTTCCTTAGCTTTACGTACCGCTTCCTTTGTAGCTTCCGCTGCAGAAGGGGAAAGGGCAGGCGTGATACCGGTAGTATGAAAGGCTCGCGCTTCCTTAAAGATCTCGTCCCAAGCCACCTCGCCCGGCTTGATTTTCGCCATGGCGGAATTGGCCCGATCATAGAGAACGGAACTAGCCCTGGGGCTTGCCCCGAATTCCACAAAATAAAGCCCAACGCGGTCTTCTTTGGTCCAAACGATGTGGGAAACGTCCACACCGTGCTCCCGAGCTTTGTTGGCAATCATGCGACCAAGGGGGTTATCGGTGAGGCGAGTTACGTAAGCACAGCGAAGGCCCAGCCTTTGCGCAGCCACAGCTACGTTCAGTTCTGCTCCACCGATATTGACCTCAAGAAGGTCCGTTTGCTCCAGCCGTCGAAAATTTGGCGGCGAAAGCCTAATCATCGTCTCACCAAACGTCACTAGGTCGTAGCGCATCTTCGCTCCTTAACTTTCCCGGGCTTTGCGTACCACCTCGACAAGCTGGCGGGCTCGCTCGGTAAGGACCTCAAAACGTCCTTCCGCTACAGCTTTTTTGTCCACAAGCCACGAGCCTACACAGACAGCTACTGCTCCAGCGCGAATAAATTCACCGGCATTCTCAGCCGTAATCCCACCCGTAGGAACCAAAGGAATTTGCGGTAAAGGACCATGGATTTCCTGAAGGTATTTAGGGCCAAGGGCAGAAGCGGGAAAGACCTTGACCATGTCTGCACCAGCTTCCCAAGCAGTGAGGATCTCGGTGGGGGTCATAGCGCCGATGATGGCGGGAACACCATAGCGGTGAGCGACCTCAAGTACATCAAGCTTAACGGTGGGAGTAACAAGAAATTGCGCGCCAGCCAGGATCGCTTCGCGAGCACTTATCGCATCCAAAACTGTCCCCGCACCAAGCAAAACCTGGGGCAATTTTTCGCGAGCGCTCTCGATGGCGCGCAGAGCTCCTGGGGTATTCATTGTGATTTCAAGGCAATTAAGCCCACCACGATGTAAAGCTCCGGCAATAGCGAGAAGATCCTCTGCAGTCTGAATGCGAATTATCCCGATAGCCCCAGATTCGCCTATCAACTTTAAGAAATCTTGGCTAATCAAAGTCCCCTCCTTGGTAAACTGATATTACCCCAGTTTTGTTTTGGCAACAGCGGTTTTGCATAAGACTAATACTAAGCCAAAGATGTCCTTCGTCTACATAGATAACCTGACCTGTGAGGTAAAAGGACATATAAGAAGCTAAAAAGACGGCAACACCCGCCAAATCCTCGGGGTTGCCGGGCGCCCGAGGGGAACCTGGGCAAGGAGCTGCTTTACCAAGCTTGTTTTGCAAAAAGTTCCTTCGTTATTTAAATGTGGAAATAGCCTGGGCCAACGGCATTACCCCTGACTCCATATACGGTGTCTGGTCAAAACCTGCATCAATTCCTATACATCGGCTTTGAAAGCGGCTTAAGAAACTTGGGAAAAGTGCTGATCAGAGTCAAAGATACCGATGGTTTTATTTCTTAACGTGCGCGTGATTTGTGTCTTAAGAAATTGTGAACCCGTTAACCGGGTATAAAAATACGAGTCAATAATTTCGAACGTTGAAGCAGCAACTGAATGAGGTCTCGCGATAATCAATGTATCTTCCCACTATGAAAAAGTCTCCGGCCATCCCTCAGCTATTCTCCTAGCTTAACCACGGTGTTTCATACATCATACTACGAAAATTCATCATTTGAGCTTAGGATTGCGAACTGGCTGACTTCTGATCATCTGCACAAATAAACACTGGACTTTTGAGTTTCAACAAAGTCGGTGCGTTTCGTCTAGGATGGTAAACCATTGTGTACCATTTGCATATTATGCACTAGCGGCATAAGATATTGGTGATGGTTTTATGCTTAAGGAGAAAACATGAATAAAGTGGGGATCTATTATGCTTATTGGGAACGGAATTGGTCAGCGAATCTCCTTGAATATCCTGCTCGAGTAGCTAAGTTAGGTTTTGACGTACTAGAAATTAAATTGGACCAGGTAATGAACATGCCATCACAAAAAAAGGAAGAGCTCAAAAAATTGGCAGAATTACATGGCATCGAATTGACTGTCTGTGAAGCTCTTACCGCGAAATATGACATTTCTTCTCCAGACCTTCATATAAGGCGTCAAGGCATTGAATACCTAAAGCGGGGTCTAGACATTATCCATGCTTTAGGCTGCACGCTTCTTGGGGGTATTCTTTACGGAGCATGGAACCCTCCTCCTATTGATTGGCCAGCGAAGCACGACTATTTTTTGCGTAGTGTAGAAAGTATGCGAGAAATAATAAAGGTGGCCGAGAGCCTTGGCGTTGTATGTGCAGTAGAAGTGGTGAATCGTTTCGAACAATTTATGCTAAACACTTGCGCCGAAGCAGTGGAGTATGTAAAACTAGTAGAGAGTCCCAATATAAAAGTTATGTTGGATTCGTTTCATATGAATATTGAAGAAGATAACATTCGCGATGCTGTACTTAAAGCCGGAGAGCTTTTGGGACACGTTCATATCTCCGAAACTAATCGTAGGCCTCCTGGACGAGGAAGGTTTCCCTGGCTTGAACTAATAACTGCGCTCCAAGAAATTCGCTACCCTGGTCGAATTGTAATGGAACCGTTTACTCAGCCCGGAGGAGAAGTAGGGCAGGATATTCGAGTGTGGCGGGACTTACAAGAGGGCAAGGACTTAGACGAGGAAGCTAAACGAGCTTTGTTTTTCATCAAATCATTGCTTCATAGCACACAGAAATCATAAAAGATCTGCATTCAATTGGCAGATAATAACGGTGATGAAAATTCCTCAAAATATTGGCTCTGGTCAGCTGCGTAATTAAGCTGTATGTTATCTTTTCCTTGAATAGCGGCTAAGAAAATTATACGGATAAGGAAGTTCTACTTGACTTACCTCATTTAAACGCTGCATTTCTTCGTCTGTGAGCTCCCATCCTACGGCGCCGAGGTTATCCTCCATTTGCTCCACAGTGCGAGCACCGAAGACGGGCACAATATTTTTGGATTTTCGAAGGAGCCAATTTAAAGCTACTTGAGCAGGGGTCTTGTGCCGATTGTTGGCAATTTCAATTAATGTTTCAATAACATCCCAAGTCTTTTCGCGCACCCGTTGTTCAGGAAGGTCCTCAAAACGATCCCGCCGGCCAGCCCGGGAATCAGGAGGAATTGGAGCATTCTGACGATATTTGCCGGTGAGCCATCCCCCAGCCAAAGGCGACCAAGCTAAGAAACCAATTCCTTCCTCCTCGCAAAGAGGGATTAGCTCCCACTCGGGTGAACGCACGAGCAGACTGTATTCTGCTTGAAGGCTAACAATTTCAGCCCACCCATGCATTCGACAGAGCATGATCGCCTTCATCAATTGTGAGGGAGCAAAGTTTGAAGTCCCGATGTAACAGATCTTGCCGCTTTTTACAAGGTCATCTAGAGCCCGGAGCGTCTCTTCCAGGGGGGTAGCACCATCGTAGCAGTGAAGTTGCAATATGTCGATATAGTCAGTCTGAAGTCGTCGAAGACTCTCCTCCACAGTTTCTACAATGTGCTTCCTGGAAAGGCCCATGTCGTTAGGGCCTTCGCCTGTAGGGAAGTAGGTTTTCGTAGCAACAACCAGGGAAGAGCGACGGCCATACTTCTTAATCCACTTACCGAGTATTCGCTCTGATTCGCCTTTGTTATAACTATCGGCGGTATCGAAAAAATTCCCCCCAGCCTCAACAAATTTGTCCAATATTTGAAAAGCTGTGTTTTCGTCAGTAACCCAACCGAAAGTTTGGGTTCCAAGGCAAAGTTCTGACACCCTAAGCCCAGTTTTTCCTAGGTACCTGTACTCCATAAGGCCTCCTTTCAACGATCTTGGCAAACCTCAGGTTTGCGTCCTCGCTGGATTACACGGATTGTAAACCCTTCTTCCTTAATCCTTTCATAGTCATGACCTGCCTGAGCTGGATAAACTGCAAAGAAAATAAGCGGCTCATTACCAATGTTGACCATTCTGTGAGCACATCCTGGCGGAATATGCGCTACACTTCCTTTACGAACAAACAACGCTTTAGACGCATTGTTATCCTTCAATAGGAGAACGCCTTCTCCTAAAAGTATTAAGTAAACTTCAGCACATGCAGGATCAAGATGATAATGCCCTTTGGTCATGTAATACTCATTGCCTACTTTGCCAGGATAGAGAATCGTAAAGGACCAAAAAAGCTGCCCAATCTTTTCAGGAACATTCGGAACTTCCCAAACCTCATAAATTATAGGATTATTCACTTTAAGAATTTCGGCCACCGCTTCTTTAGATACGAAAACCTCCGCCATTTCACTTAGCCGTCGCTCCCAATGCCGCAGGCCCTCAAAAGTTCTGGTGGCGAGATCGTATTGGAAAATCATTTCCATCACCTCCAATAGATTCGGATGTGTTTAACCTGAAGGAACTCAAAAATAGCATGCTCAGAGAGTTCGAATCCAAGACCGCTTTCCTTCCAACCCGCATACGGATATTCCACTTCTCCGCCTACTACATTGTTAATTCCCACTGTTCCATACTCCAGTTTCTCTGCGGCTCGAAGAGCTTTCCCTATATCACGAGTATAAAGATAAGCTACAAGTCCGTAACGAGAGTCATTAGCCCATTTAATAGCCTCGTCAAGAGAATCCACAGCCATAATAGGAGCAACAGGCCCAAACGTCTCTTCTCTCATTACAATCATTGAATGATCGACATTTATAAGCACTGTAGGCTCAAAGAAAAATCCCTTCTCGAAACCCGGAGGAATTTTTCCCCCATATATCACTGTAGCCCCTTTTGACACAGCGTCGTGAATATGAAACATAACGCGCTTTCTGGCCTCATCATCAATCATAGGACCAAGATCTGGGTCTTCAATACCAGGACCGATAGTAAGCTTTTTTGTACGTTCAATGAACATTTGTAGAAATTCTTTGTAAACAGGGCGCTCAACATAAATGCGGTTAACACTATTACACACCTGCCCCATATTGCGAAAAGCTC
Organism: Methanomassiliicoccales archaeon; assembly: GCA_014361295.1. Lineage (NCBI taxonomy): Archaea > Methanobacteriati > Thermoplasmatota > Thermoplasmata > Methanomassiliicoccales > Methanomassiliicoccales archaeon. The sequence continues at coordinate 11,468 of JACIVX010000005.1, forward strand.
GATAAACCCCACCTTCTACAGCGGCGTCCAGATCGGCATCAGCCGCAACGATGAGGGGGCAGTGGCCACCCAGTTCCAGAGTGAGACGCTTAATTCCTCCAGCTGCCTCTCGCATAATGATTTTGCCAGTCTCAGTTTCTCCGGTAAAAGTTATTTTGCGAATGCTGGTATGCCGTACCAAAGCCATTCCTACATCTCCACTTCCATGAATAAGATTAACTACTCCCGCAGGAGCTCCACCTTCCAGTAAACAACGAACAAATTCGGTCACAGCCAAGGGCGTCTTACTGGAAGGCTTGATCACCACCGTGCAACCTGCAGCCAAGGCTGGGGCCACTTTCCAAGCTGTGAGAAGGACTGGGTAGTTCCAAGGAGAAATCACGGCCACTGGGCCCACTGGGTAATACTTCACTAAATTCACGGTCCCTGCACGGTTAGGAGCCCGCAACTCTCCGATAGAGAAGTCCGCGTGGTGTGCGAAAAACCTTAGAGCTTGAACGGCTCCTCGTACTTCTCCTTTGGCTTCTTTTATGGGCTTACCCTGTTCCTTAGTGAGAATTCGCGCTATTTCATCGGTTTTTTGTTCCAACTCTTCAGCTGCTTTCAGAAGAACCTTCGCCCGCTCAGCAGGTAAGCTCTTGGACCAAGATGGAAAAGCTTCGGCCGCAGCTTTGCAGGCACGGTCAACCTCTTGCTCTGTAGCGCGAGGAACCTCAGCGAAGAATTCCTCGGTAGCCGGATCTCGCACTGGAAAGACGCCCCCGCTTCCCTCTCGAATCCACTGCCCTCCAATTAACATCATTTTCTCATCACCTTTTGCAAATCACATTAACAATAGCCCGGCGTGCTTCTTCCCCACCCAGCCAGAGGGGAATACCAAATTTAGAACGTCTTTCCTTTTAAGCCAGCTCATCAACACCTCCTTCAATTACGAGTTGGTCGAAAATATCCCGAAGTGCTTTGTAAGAATTAAGGAACAATGTGTGAATGCGTGTGTAAACCTCCATACTAGAACCAGGTTCAATCGCTTTTTCAACCCTCACAAATTTTTCTGCAGCAGCATTAAAATTCGAAAGCAGTCCTACGCCAACCGCTCCAGCCATTGCTGCTCCTAAAGCTGTGGCTTCTAGCGGCGTACTGGTGATATAGAGTGGCGTTCCAAAGACATCAGCCAAGATATGAGCCCAAAAGCGGCTTTTGACACCACCGCCGATAGCTCGCATCTCTTCGAAGTTAACCCCCAGTTCCTGCAGTGCTAAGAAAATAGTGCGAAGATTTAAAGCAACCCCCTCATAAATAGCCCGCAGAAAGTGAGCCCGCGTGTGTTTGCGTGTAATCCCGAGAAAAACGCCGCGGGCGTTCGGGTTCCAATAGGGACTGCGCTCTCCCATCAGGTACGGGAGAAACAAAAGACCATTACATCCCGGCGGAATCCGCTGCGCTTCGAGTTCAACGAGATCGTAAGGGTTAAGTCCAAGCCATTCTGCTGCCTTAATTTCTAAAGACCCCAACGTTTCTTTCGCCCATTCCAAAGAGCTTCCGGCGTTGTGCATCGTCCCGTTTGGGGAAAAAAGTCTAGGATCAAGATGAGGCCAGGTGAAAGTGCGCATCTGCGGGTCAAGAACTGGCCTTTCACTCACTCCCGCTACCCACGCTGATGAACCTAGATAGATATGACCGATTCCAGGGTACACAACTCCGGCTCCTGCAGTAGCACATACCCCGTCTCCGCCTCCGATCACTACCGGGATTCCAGCAACGAGGTCTGCTTCAGCTGCTCTCTCTGGGACCACTTCGCCCACTACTGTAGTAGAGGGGACAATGTCTGGAAGGAGCTCTCGCCGTATTCCTGTTGCGGCAAGCATTTTTTCCGACCAATCAAGATGGTGGATGTCTAAAAGCCCTGTCCCACAGGCGTCTGAGTGGTCAGTAACCCACCGGTGGGTAAGCCGATGGACAATAAAATCTTTGGCCTGCAAAAATTTGTAAGTTTTTTCAAATATCTGAGGTTCATGCTTCATAAGCCACATAATTTTTGGAGCTGAGTACGCCGGCCCTAATCGGTGACCAGTGATCCGGTAGATTTCTTCAAGCCCGATCTTCTGGAGAAGGCTCTGGGTTTCAGCAATGGCCCGCTGGTCAGCCCAAATGATCGCTGCGCGAAGGGGTTCTCCATTTTTAGCTACGGGAAGGCATCCCATCATCTGTCCCGAGAATGAGATGACGGCAATCTCTTTTGAGGAGATTCCGGTACGGGCAAGAACTTCGCGTGTTGCATAACAAAATGCTCGCCACCATTCAGTCGGGTCTTGCTCAGCCCATGTAGCGCTAACATAGTTAGTTGGATAGCCAAAAAAGGCATTTCCCACAATTTGGCCACTCTCCACATCAAAAAGAACAGCTTTATCCCCAGTTGTGCCAAGATCATGTGCCAAAATGTACTTGCGTTTCATAGCAGCACCTCACTTCCCAACAGGTATCAGCCCCCTGATGAAGTATCGCTGTAGGCCGATGGTAATAGCAACAGGAGGAAGAACCGCCAGAGTAGCAAGAGCTGAAATGTCCCACCACTGAGGTCCGCGCTGAAAATGTTGAGAGGCTATAAGAATAGGCATAGTCTGCGCGCGAGAATATGTCAAAATTAGGGCAAATAAAAACTCATTCCATGCAAACACAAAGCAAAGCAAAAACGTGGCTGTTAAGCTTGGAAATAACATAGGAATTACAACTCGAAATAAAATTGTTATCGGAGAAGCACCATCGACTAGGGCTGCTTCTTCTATTGAGGGAGGGATTTGCCCCAAGAAATTAGCTAGGATCCAAACGGAAAGTGGCAAATTAAAAACAGTGTAAACAAGAATTAAACCTATATGTGTGTCCAGCAAGCCCAATGTTTGATACATAATAAATATAGCAAACACAACGATGATGGGGGGCATAATCCTTTGCGACACGATCCAAAAAAGAATGTCTTCATTTCGCATAAAACCAAAATGAAACCGAAACCGCGTTAACGCGTATGCTGCCATTAGTCCTAGAAATGTTGACAAAAAAGCGCTACTTAAACCAACAATGAGGCTATTAGCATAGGGTTTTAATAGTGCAGCTTGTTCTACTGTAAAAATGCGAATCCACCAACGCGATGTAGGGGTAAAATCAACCCAAGGAATAAATTTCGGGCCTAGATAAACATCGAGTTTTTCTTTAAAAGAAGTCGTAATCAACCAAAAAAGAGGTGCAATGACGACTAACGCCCAGAAAATCAAAACTGCATAAGTTCCAGCTATTATTAAATATCGCTTCATATTATTCCAACTTAATAGCCCTTAAGCTTCTCGTTAGCACCGTAAAAAACATTGCTGCAATTAAAACCATAAAAAATAAGCTGAAGGCAATCGTCGCACCATATGCAAGATCGAAAGCCCTAAAACCAACATTATATCCAAAAAGTGTAAGGCTCTCAGTGGCCTGTCCTGGACCTCCTCCAGTCATGATGTATATTACATCAACAATTTTGAAACACTCAATGCTACGCAAGAGCAACGCCGCAATGGATGGGGGTGCTAAAAGAGGCATAATAACGTAGAGAAATTTCCTCCAAGCAGTTGCTCCGTCGACGTCAGCCGCCTCCAAGTATTCTTTAGGAATAGCTTCTAAACCAGCATAAAGCAAGAGAAACATGAAAGGAGTCCATTGCCATATATCAGTGATTATAATAGAGTAAAGCGCAATCTTAGGGTCTACCAGCCAACCTATAGGTTGTAGGCCTATACGTTGCAATATCCCAGTAATTGGACCTCGAGCAACATCCAGGATCATTCGCCAAGTATAGCCAACAGCAATGGGGGTAAGAAGCATAGGAATAATGTACAGTACCCTAAAAAATCCGCAGCCAAAGGGCCTCTTGTATAATAAAAGAGCCAATATTAAGCCAATGCAATATTCTACAAAAACTGCTATAAAAACAATCTTAATGGTTACAAAAACTGCATTCCAAAATCGTTGGTCATGAAAAAGACGAACCCAATTACTAATACCAGCGAACTGAATCGCTATCCTGCCGCCAGTAAAAGATACCCTCCCAAAAACCAAGGCTAATGTGAATACGAATGGGAAAAGAGTGAACAACAATAACAAGATCACAGTCGGACTAAGCAATAACCTTTTTTCACGTCGCCCCAGGTTCCCCATGATCAGTTCAACTATAACATAAAAAGGGCCCCAAGCGTGTTTACGCTTGGGGCCCCGTTCCTCATACTACTTAGGAGGCAACCCTAGTGAGAGCCTATAGTAAAGAAGCTGCTTGTCGCGACCCAATTCATTGGTTATTTGATCCCAAATTTTTGCTACCTCGTCTAGAGCGGCTTTCGGAGTAAGTTCACCTGCCACTACCCGAGACAACGCTCTGTCCACAGCTTCGAAGTAACGAGCTTGGCCAGGGATCCGCAGATCAGGCTGCGCGTTCGGGTGGCTAATAGTGTCCAGTATGGCTTTCAGGTAGGCTTCAGCTGCCTCTCTGCTGAATCCCATGCCAATCCAACCCGACAATTTCTCAAAGTGTGAGTAACGATAGGGGTTAAAACCGGTTTCAGGCGTAGTCACACTTACATAGCTGTTGTCAGGTCGAGCAAGGTATGAAATGAAGTCATAAGCAGCTTCAATATGCTTGCTGTTGTGAGCAATGGCGGCAACCCAGCCGCCGAAAGCGAGATAGCCAGCTTGATTCGGTTCAGGCAGTTTCACCCAGGTTCCCTTAGAAAAGTCCCAGACTTCATCAGATCCGGGAAGCACTGCATACCCAACCTTGCCTCTTACAGTAGACTCTTCACCGACTTCGGAGATCACGCCGATATCGCCCCAGTCAATGGCCATGGCAGCAAGTCCAGCAGCAAATACACTACGAATTTCTCCGGAGTCCATGTTGATCATACCCGGAACACCATATTTCATGATCTCGACATAGTCTTCCAAAGCGCGAACATGTCCGGGTGAATTGATACGGGGTGCCATAGTTTCTGGATCAAAGAAAAGGCCACCAGGCTGGCCAGGCAATGCGACGTACCCCACTGTGCGAGAGAAGAAACACCAGTCAGCCTGACCAGCGTAGCGACGAGGTTCGACCACGCCGTACTCGATTTGACCATCACCATCCCAATCCCACCCATTGAAGAACTCCGCTATATCGCGTACCTGTTTCCACGTTTTCGGTGGCACTGGAAGATCATAACCATATTTTTCCTTGAATTTGGCTTGATATTCAGGGTTCTCAAGAGCGTCTTTGCGATAGTAGAAAATATGGCAATCTCCATCTACTGGAACTGCATAAATTTTACCCCCCCAGCTGACGATACGCTCACGATAAATGGGAAGAATGTCATTCCACTGAATGTAAGGGTCCTTGGCAATAAACTCATCCAAAGGCACGAGGAATCCTGCAGCTGCAAAATCTGGGAGCCATGCTGAAGGGAAGATCACTACGTCAAATGCGGCCTCCGCCAGCCCGAACGAGGCGTACATCTTGGGATACAGTTCTCCCCAAGGAGCAGTGACAAGAACAATCTTTGCTCCTGTTGCCTTCTCCCAGTCGGGAGCGAACATCATGACCGGTTTAGCGATATATGGTGGGGTCTGCGTAAAAACAGTGATAACAACACCCTCATACTTCCGAGCAGCCGCCACTCCAACCAAGCCAATCAACACCACCAAGCTCGCGATAACAATTTTCCGCATCATAAATTCCTGCACCTCCTTTAAAGAAGCTTTACACTAGTACCGAGTAAAAGGAACCTAAGATCACCTCCTTTTGTTTAAGTCTAAAGATTTTCGTTATTATTGTATCAACCCGCACTACTTATGTCAAGGGGGTAGTAAAGACGGACGAGAGAGGAATAAAAAGAGCGAACCTTCTTTACCCCGCATGACCCAAAAACCGGGAAACTTCATGGGCTGCAACAGTAACAGCCTGCACGAATCGGTCTAAAGGATCATGTGTTAATCTGGTTTTGGGTAAGGATACGGATATTGCGGCCACCACGCGGCCCCGATAATTTCGTACTGGCGCAGCCACACAGATGGTTCCCTCGTGAAACTCTTCCCAATCCATAGCATAGCCTTGAGACCGTACTCGCTCTAACTCCCTCTTCAAAACTTCGGGGTTCGTTATGGTATTAGGCGTAAGGGCAGGCAAAGACCCTTTGGCCAAAATGCGCTCAAGTGCTTCATAATCATAAGCTAGAAGTATTTTCCCTAGCGCTGTACAATGAGGCGGAACCCGCCGGCCAATCACGGAGGGGATCACTACGCTTGGCGCCGCCTCCTCTCGATCCAAATACAAAACTTCATCCTCATAAAGAACGGCCAAATGGGCGTTCACTTCAAGCTCCCGCGCCAGTTTTTTCAATACAGGTTTCGCCTTCTCCCGGATGTCCAAAGAAGACAAAATCTGATTGGCTAACGCCAAGATTCGCAGTCCCAGTTTGTACCGCTTTGGTCTCGGGATCTCGCTCGAGATACCCAAATTTGTGCAAGGTATAAACGATTGGGTAGACGCTCCCGGGTTTAGCTCCCAAGCGCTGGGCTATCTCGGAAAGACTTAGCCCCTGTTCAACCCCATTGAAAAACTCTAACACCCGTAAGGCTTTAGCCAAAGACGTGTTTAAGTACCGTTCTTTTGACATATGTAACCAAATTATACAAAAACAAAGGTGCGCGGTCTGAGAAACCTCAAGAGTAGAACTAGCTTAACAGGGATTAGAACACCTTTGCGACATATGTCACAACAAGGGGAGCGAAAATTCTGAGCCTGCCCAAGAGGATTGCAACATCGGCTGTTACAATTTGCATCCAATTGTAAGAAGCCCTAAGGCCGATAAATGCGGTCCGCACGAGGCAAATGGGAGGAAGTCCTTTCAGCCCACGCGGCTTCCAAAACCTTAGGGGTGAAGACGTCCCTTTAAGCGCGACATATGTCGCAATAGAGGGATCAAAGGTTTTAGGCCTGCCTACAGAGGCTGGAACATCGATTATTACAATTGTTACCAAATTGTAACCAACCTTCAAGGCCCATAAAGGCGGCCCATTCGAGTAAAAGGAGAAGAAGACGTCCTCCGGATCCCCTTTAAAGTGCGACATATGTCGCAATAAAGAAAAAGCAAGGCTTTAAGGATCGGAATAATAGCTACTACAGTTTTGCCAAAATTGAAAGGGGTAAGGCATAGTAAAGACTAAGGGATTTCGGCGGCAGTATCCAGCCTTACATTATTTTCCCACACGGCAGAGGTGCAACCTTACAGCCAGCCGAAATTATTTGCTCCAATTGAAAACAAAATCTGAGCAAAAGTCCCTTCCGGCTCCTAATGCCTCTTAGTAAAGAGCACCCTGAGTGCCGACGGGCACACCTAATGTTAGGGTAAGGCTTAGTTATCGCGTTAGCTCGTTTAAAAACTCGCAAAGCCATTTCGCCGATCGGGGAATGTATTTTTTTCAATCCTCGGCCGCCGATTTCTGTGACTTTTTAGCCGCGTGTTTACAGACCAACGAACAGTATCCAACTATGCCGTGTGTTTCCTTGGTACACCCCCATGTACATAGAGTGACAGGTTAACCATCAAATCCAAATAATAACGGGACAAGCTACGGTATATAGGGTAACAACTCAGGCGGAAAGTAAACCCTGCCTGTCATGTCAATCATCCATACATTTCCTGATTGCCAAGCTGCCGTAGGAATATATCCACATCCTAAGCCACCAGCTCCAATTAGCCAATACTTTGGATTATACGTAGTCTCAGCTATCGCCCACACAGTGTTATCATTACGGCGCCAAACAATTGTCCATCTGTCTGGCCAACATTTATTAAATAGCCCTGACCTTTCTGTTACCCAGGTTGGATGTACTTGTACTAGTCCGAAAAGATGCGCTTTGTTTTGAACATGGTCATAGTAACCCCCAAAAGCCACAGGGAACCGTAAAGCGTATAAAAGTGCAACGTACAGAATCGTGGAATCTTCACAATCTCCTTTCCGCAGCATCAATGTCTCAATAGGGGTTTGCCAGTATTCATCCGTTTCGTGGGCATAAGTGATTACTCGTTGAACGAAGAACAACGTATTAGTAGCAATCTTATAGTAGTTTGCGTTTACATTCCCCAAATAGTCGCTATTAATAGCTCTAGCCAGTGACTCAAGGAACCAATCATCTTCCTCCCAAATTATTAATTTTGTCACCGACGATATGGGCCCGCTGCGGGGAAGAGAGGCCAATTGAGATAAACAAAAAAGATAGCGAGGAATAAGCCACCCCAAATGTTGGGGGGTTAAGTAATCTGCCCACCAATCGAATATTTGTAGAACACTTCCTGTTTGATAAATACATTGGTTAGTCGTTTCACCATTTGTCAACAAATGGAAACAAGTACCTAGTAAAATCAAAATACAAATCAATGTCCTCATATGAGATCACCCAAATTGTATTTTATCACAACGATGGCCCAAAAACCACCTCTGCGACCTTGCGCACCCTTTTTCTGGTCTTGGACTCTTTCACGTGGCTCGAGGACCCTGGGATTAGAATGCCCAGGGGTGCAAGATGGCCCAGATTGTCGTGAACCGTGCGCCGTTTCTGACTCTGTGAGCCACGGTGGTGGCCAGGCGTCTAGGCTATGGGAAAGAGGAGGCCCTTGCCTTGGCCAAGGCTTTTACTGGACCGCCCTCACCACCCATTCCAAAGCCCAACGTCTGGCCGTTCCCGTTTCAGCACCGAAACAAAGCGAGAAGAGAATTCAAACTGAACAGGCGGTTGGGATGAACGAAAACGTAGGCTTTCAAAAACGTTAACTACTCCAAAGCCAACGAAAGATCCCCCGCGCCCACCACGGACGCTGCTCACGGGGAGCTGGCAATGCCAGCCGCTCAAGATCACGAACCTGCTCTTGAAGTTTTAAGGCGAGATTGCGCCAGTAATCCCTCTCTTTTTCCAACTCTTCGACAAGCTTCTTTACAGCCCAAGGCAATTCCTGCGATGCTTCCACCTCGGCAACGGCGACTGAAACCTTGTTTGACGTGTCCTCCACGTCCTTCCCTAACGCACTTTGCGCCGTAGTGTTTTCTCCGTCTTTTGTTAATCCAGAGCCCAATTCCCCTCGTAGGACCCGTGCAGCTTGCCGTAAAGGCAACCCCCTTGTGCGACGCACTTCCTCAAACCTCTTTAGAACGGCGAGGGCGCTGTCGTCAAACAGCAACTGATTTTTAGGACCGCGGCGCAAGTGCGCGTCAAGGATGTCGGAAAGTAGGTCAACACGGAGTCGAACTCCGCGCTCCGTAATGCCAAGCGTCGCAGCGACATCTTCGATCGTAAGCATACGAGCGAGTCTGACGCTGATTACGTCTAAACGCTGAGACAAATGTCCTTTAAGATGGTGATCTTTGGGCATCAGGACTTGACTTGCCCGGTTGAAAGGCGTTAAAGTGCGACTGCCCAGTTTAGAGGAGGGCTATCGGCTAGGCTCAACGGAGAGCGCAAGAAAATTTAGGTTGGTTTGGGGGCCGAGAGGTCTATAAAAAGCGAAAAAGCCCGAGGTCGAGTCTCGGGCCTGGAGCGACCTCTCCCCCCGGAAGGGAGAGCTTTTGCCACCAAGACGAATAATAGGCCGCTCAAAGGCGGCTGTCAAGTCGGCTGTCTCTGGCCGACCGGACGTTCTTCTGCGTTTGCCCCGCTCCTGCAACAAGGTTTGGGACCTTCTCCAGCTTGAGGGAGGGGTGACGATCGTCACTTCCCTGCGGGAGCTAGCTAAGGATGCCCGGCTTTCACCCTGCCAGGTGCACCGGGCCCTGAGGAGGTTGGAGGGTGCCCACCTCATCCGCTGGGAACGGGAGCCCGGCCGGGGTAAAAGGTCCCGGATCACCCTCCTTTGGCGCCATAGAGTTATCCACAGCCCCGAGGAACAACAGGGCGAGGAAACTGCATCCCAACAAGAAAACCGAAATGTTTCCTCCCACGCGCGCGATACCTTATCCCCCTCAGAGAAACAGAGAAAAAGCCATTCGGGCTGTGCCTTCCATCTTCCCCTTGGTTCCCGTGCCCTCTTCTGGGCCATGGCGCAGCTCCGGAACGACCTCCTTTCGCGGCCCTCCATCAGCCCGGCCCGGCGGGCGGCGATCCTTTCGGCCCTGGGGCCGGCGGTGCACCGCGCCCTCCGGAGGGGAAGGGTCCAAACCCGGGGCGAGCTTGCCCGGCTCGTGGGCTTCCTTTTGGCCAGGCTCGAGGAGCGGCGGGGACTGGGCGTGGACCTCCCGGCCACAAGGCGCTGGGCGGAGTGGGCCGTGCGCGAGGGCCTCCGAGTTATCGAGGAACAGCGGGAGCGCTGGCAGGCCACGGAAAAATTCATTCAGGAACTTTTGCGGGAGGCTGAGGAAGCACGGCGGGCTTGGGAGGAGCTTTTGGAAAGCGGTGGAACTTCCCCGGCGGTCCTTAGGCGGGATAATCGGGGCGATGAGCTTGAGCCCCGAGGAGAGGGAGAAGCTCCGTTCTGCGCTTTTGAATTGGGTGCGGGTCTGCCGCCAGAAATACCCAGCGGTCGAGCCCGGCGAGCTTCGGGCGATGTGGAACGAGGCGGTGCAGGCGGTGTTCCGGCCGGCGTCGAACCCCGCTCCCAAGCGAGGCCCCGAGCTGACGAGGTCGGAAAGAGCTTAAGCTTTCCTGGGCTTTATGGGAGGCCAAGGAGGCCCGATGGCGAAACCCGAGGTTCGGGAATGGGTGCCGGAAGAGGGCAAACCCGCGGAGCGGGAAAAGCCGCCGAAGCCCAAGCACACGGAGAAGAGCTTTGTGGGGAAGAAGGTCCTGATCCGGTTCATGGATGGCTCCACCCTCACCGGGACGATCCTGGAGTTCCACACCTATACCTTTGCCGTAGAGACCGACGGAACCCCAATCCTCATCTACAAGCACGCGGTGAAAACGATCGAGAAGCGCTCTGAGTCAGGCAGTGGATGAAAGTCTGACTTTCCGTTAAAGTCAGAGTTGGTGAACGATGCCGAGGAAGAGGA
>JACIVX010000006.1 GCA_014361295.1 Methanomassiliicoccales archaeon
GAACTCACCCATGGAGAGGGCGCGGATCTTTCAGTGGAAGCAGCCGGTGCTCCAGAGAAAACCATCCCGGAGATGGAGAAGACCATGGCCATCGGTGGGAAGATCGCGGTGGTGGGCCGGGCTGCGCAAAGGGTCCCCATGTACCTTGAGCGCTTCCAAACAAGGAAGGCTAAGCTCTTCGGGGCTCAAGGGCACTCCGGCTACGGAATTTTTCCCTCGGTGATCCGCATGATGGGCGCCGGTCTCATCGACAACTCCCGGATCATCACTGCTACCTTCCCCTTGACGCAAGCTATTGACGCCATTCAACGAGCCACAAAACGCGAGGATGGAAAAATCATGGTTATTCCTTAGTTAGGAGGCCAAAATGGGCAAAGCAAATTTTTGGATCACCACGGAACATCCGGCAATCGTTTTTGAAGATACCGAGGTGGGACGACTGAAGAAAAAAATCTGGGATGCCTCGGAGGAGGAGATCGATCGAATCCTTGCGGAATTTGGCATTCCTTCCCCTCCGGAGTTGGGTAAACCGGGAAGCTATATCCAGACAACGGTACGAGCCAAAGTCATCGAGAACCGCAAGAAAAATGACATTGTTTTGATCCCCGTGGGCTGCACAGAGAATCATGGTCTCCACACAATTTCCGGCTTGGACACGTTCATGGTGACCCAGATTTGCGAGGCGGTGCGGCGCTATACGGAAAAGCAAGGTCGCCCCGTGGCCCTGGCCCTTCCTCCGCTGAATTACGGAGCGCACCCTTATCACCATATTGGGATGCCGGGAACGGTGATCCTGCCCGAACATGTCGTGCGCGAGACGTTGATCGCCGTGATGCTCGGCCTTTGGAACGACGGTTTCCGAAAACAGATCATCGTGAACAACCACGGCCAACTTTGGGTTTTGGAGTCCGCCTTGCACGAGTTCATGTACCGCTACCAGCTTCCCGGGATTTTCCAAATCCTTGACTGGCATCGGGCGGTGCGCGAGTTCTTCTATCCCGCAGGGCGTCCGGATTCGTTGGAGACCCACTTTGTTCATGCGGACGAAGCGGAGACTTCCGTGGCGCTCCTCCTCTTTCCGAAGGAGATGGTGGACATGTCCCTGGCGGTGAAAACCGAAAGCGAAAATCTTTTGCCGGTAGGGCACTTCGATAACGCTGTGGATAACTTGCGTCGTCCCCACAAATGGTCCGAGGGGGAAGGCCATATCGCCATTGAACTTGCGGCTACACCGGAGGGCGTGGTAGGCGATCCCACGCGAGCCTCCGCGGAAAAGGCAAAACGTCCCATCGCTGCTATTCTCTCTTACCTGGTTTTGGTGATCGACCAGATTCTTGAGGCTTTCCCGCCGGGCACGGTGCCCCCTGTGGAAAAGGTGACTTTGCGCACGAAGGAAGAGATGGAGCCTTACCTGCGGGAGCCCGGAAGCCCGGGGTGGAAGCCGGTTTACGCTTTGGCACGGCGTGGCTTTTGACGATGAGCTGGCCGCTTGGGTTAATTGTCCCGGTCCAGGATCCTACGCCGTTCTCGGTGTTTTCCCCTGAAGAGTGGCCGGGAAGCCTGGGCCGGGTCCATGCGGCCGGATACGCTGTAGTGGAACTGGCCGTGACCGATCCAGCCTTGCTCGATCTTCAAAAGTTGGAGATTGCGCTTCGGCAATATAGCCTCAAACTCGCAGCCTTCACCACGGGGCAAGCCGCGTGGAAGGAAGGGCTTTCCCTTTCTTCAGCGGACGAAAAGATCAGAGAAAAAGCCATAAGCCGCATAATGTCTCATGCAAAAGTTGCTGAGCATCTTGAAGCTGTGGTCATCGTGGGGCTTTTGCGTGGGAAGGATGGGGATCTCCTTCTCCTCCGCGAAGCCTTGAAGGAATGCACCAAGGCCTATCCCCAGGTGCGGTTCGCCTTGGAACCCCTTAACCGTTATGAAACGACGCTTATAAACACGGTTTCCGAAGCTTTAGAGCTTATCGACCAGGTTGGTGCGGAAAACCTCGGGGTTTTGTTCGATACGTTCCATGCTAATATCGAAGAGCCCTGCATTCCCAAGGCTTTGGAACTCTGTGGAGATCGCCTTTTTCATGTACATCTTGCGGATTCCAACCGTTGGATCCCGGGTTTCGGACATTTTCCGTTTGCAGAGCTCTGGAAAGCCTTGAAAGAAGTTGGTTATAAAGGGGCTTTAGTGTTGGAGTGTTTCCCCCGCCCTGATCCCGAGCATTTGTTATCGGAAGCCGAGGTGAGGAAGCGTGTTGGGCTCTCCTGAAGCACGGGCAATCCAAGATCAATTGGGCGAAGCTTTCCAGGTCATCTCTGTAAAGCTCGTACAAAACATGCGGATTGCTCTGGTTCGCTACGGCTTGGAAAAGAAACTTTTTGTTTCGCCCCCAAGGCCGGAATTTCAGGGCTCTCCTTACAAAGGTGGACTTTTGTGTCCGCTCACGTGGCAAAATGCTCAAGCTTTAATGTCGTTGATCCCTGAACTTCGACCAACGCGTGTTTTAAATGGCCCGAGCTTTGGATTTGGGGATCGGTTGGGTTTGGCCACCCCAGGGCATGTTCAGGCTTTGGCGGAAGCAAAGGTGTTTCCCGTTTTGGCTCAACAATCTATGCGGGAAAATGCCCGTACCGGTCGCACGTTCGCCGATGTCCTTGCTGACGCGGTCTTTGGAGCATTTCAGGGAGGATGGTTTAGAGGGTTTGGAGCCGATGCTGATCATCTGAAGAGCGTGGAGGAAGCAAAGAATGCCGCACGTCTTGGTTACACTTTTTTCACTTGTGACCCTTCCGATTTTCTTGTGCCCGTAGAGCATCTTTCCGCTAGGGAATTTGCGGAAGAACGTCGAAAACTGCCGCTAGCAAAGCTGGAGAAAGAATATCTTGAGAAGAAGTTTTTCGTGCCGGAATTAGGAGAGTTTCGGTTTAAAAAGGAGGAGCTTGCTTGCATCGCGGTGAAGTATTGGCGGTCCCTGGAGTTTGCGGAAAAAATGTATCGTGCTTTGCTCGAAAAACTCCCACAAGGTTTTGATTTCGAGCTCTCCGTGGATGAGACCTCCGAACCCACCACGGAAAAAGAGCATCTTTTCTTGGCTTTGGAGCTCAGGCGACGGGAGGTGAGGCTTGCGAGCCTAGCCCCGCGCTTTCCCGGAGCCATGGAGAAAGCCGTGGACTATAAAGGCGATCTCGAGGAGTTTCGACGGTCGCTGCGCGCCCATGCCGCTATCGCCCGTGCTTTCGGCCCATACCGAATAAGCCTCCATTCCGGATCGGATAAATGGAGTCTTTATCCCATTTTGGCCGAGGAAACCGAAGGTTTTTGGCATGTGAAGACGGCGGGCACCAGTTATCTCATCGCTCTCGAAGTTTTGGCGCGCGTTTCTCCTGCACTGTTTCGTGAGATTTTAGTTCTTGCTTTCGAACGATATCCTGCGGATCGCCAAAGCTATCATGTCAGCGCTGATCTTCACAGCCTACCAGACTTTCGATCGCTGAAGGATTCGGATCTTCCCAAGCTCTTTGAAGAACCTGGGATTCGCCAAATTTTGCACGTAACCTTCGGTTCAGTGCTGCAGAAGTACGGCGCGGAGATTAAGCGCGAACTTTTAATTCATGAAGAAGAACATCATAAATTACTGGCTCAACATTTTAAACGTCATTTATGGGCTTTAGCAAAAATATAGTTTTTTTGGCATAAATATGTAGTGCCTCATTTATTGTATTTGGTCAGTATAGGGTAGCGTAACGAATTCTGTGTCACGGTCTGTGGTGGGGTAGCTTGAAGCGGAAAGGGGGTACCCCAATGGTGAACCAGGATGAACTGAAGCTGCTGTTGAAGGAGACGGTGTGGGAAATGGTGGCGTAAGCACTTCAGGCGCCGCTGTTTTTGGAGCGCGAGGCGTTTCTTCAGGAAAACGGGGGATGCAAGAATAGTAACCTATCCCGGGAAGCTCGCGACGCCGTTCGGCCAGGCAGGGCTCCGCGTCCCCCGCGACTGACAAGGTCAGTTCCGGCCGGCGCTGTTTCCCCCTTACGACGCTCGACGAGCCGTCAACCTTTCCGACCT
This sequence comes from Methanomassiliicoccales archaeon, assembly GCA_014361295.1. NCBI lineage: Archaea > Methanobacteriati > Thermoplasmatota > Thermoplasmata > Methanomassiliicoccales > Methanomassiliicoccales archaeon. Next base: position 4,063 of record JACIVX010000006.1, read on the forward strand.
TGTGTTGGTACTGTATGCCGTGGGGGTGTCCGACTGCAGGGTGGGGGAGGTGATGAGCCACCTCTTGGGGCACCGGTATTCCCATACCACGGTGAGCCGGATCACCCGAGCTTGTGCTGGAGCGGGTGAAGGAGTTTCGCACGTGCCCCTTGCGGAAGCGCTACACCGTGGTTATCTGGATGTCCTGTTTGTGAAGGTGTTGCACCAGGAAGCATGGGTCCAAAAGGAAGCTGTGTACGTGGTCCTGGGGACCATCCCTGAGGGCCAGCGAGAGGTACTGGGGTTTTTACCTGGTTCCCCACGGAGTCGGCCGCGGTGTGGCAGGAAGAGGTGCTCAAAAACCTCTAGGAACGAGGGTTACGGGGAGTGTTGGTGTTTGTCACCGACGACTTTCCTGGGATCGAGGAGGTCATTCCCTGGGTGCACCCGAAGGCGCGTGAGCCAATGCGTGGTGCACAAGGTATGCAGCACCTTGTCCAAGGAGGAGGACCAGGAGGCGGTGGCCTGGAACCTCAAGGGGGTTACCGGGCAGAATTCCCCAAGGAGGCGCGGAGAGCCTGGCAGAGCCTTCATGCGCCGCTGGGGAGGGCGGCTATTCTCAGGTGGTGCAAGCGAGGGAGGAGGATCTGGAGTCGTTGCTTTGTTTCTTTGGGGCATCCCAAGGCATTGGTTGGGCTTACTTGAGGAGCACAAACCTTCTGGAGCAGTTCATGCAGGAGCTGAGGCGAGGGACTAAGGTGTGAGATCACCAGTTCCCTAAGCCGAAAGCGGTGTACAAGCTCATATACCTTGAGTGTGAGGGGGAGGGGTGGAGGTGGGGAAGGAGGCTCAAGGGCTTTGCTGAGGCTCAGGAACAGCTAAACCAGTTGTTTGCCCAGCGGTACCCTGTGCCACAAAATGTGACACAGAAATCTTGGCGTGACCCTTTGGCAAAGGTTGACATAGACGGTTCTCAAACGCCTTCAAGACTTCGTCGTGGCTTTCTTTTTGCATGGTAGCTTTCCCTCCTTTCGAAAGCCTTTTTCCTGAAGGAGGCTACCATGCTGCCCTGTAAAACACAATCGCCATCACACTACCTTTCGAAAGCAAGGAAGTTTCGAAGATTTGCGGAAAAAGCGAAAAACTATCCATGCTGGCCGAACACACTACCCAAGGTACCAGGGACAAACTTAAACTACCATAGGATATGTGTGCCCGCCATATGGAATAATGGCACACACTACATTTTTTCTGTTTCTATATTGGTGGAAAACTCGCGCAACAGCTTCGTTAATATCGTTGAAATAGCAAAGTCCGGCTGCTTCAACAGCTTCGCGGGTTAGTCCTGTAGAAACAACAATTATGTGAGCTTTTCGGCGCACAAATTGTAGAAGAGCAGCAACAGAAGCAGGCAAAACTATTTCTGAATCAAGATTTTTGTTCTTTAACATTGTAGTTAATAATGCGTCGAGATTCTTTTTGCCGCATAACTCCATAAAGCTCTTATGGGGTCCTTCTCCTTCATAACATGGAGTCGCCAATATAATGACACCCCCATCGCGAACCACCTTACCAGCTGCGATGATTGCTTTACCAGCTTGCCAAAAGTCCAAATCAGCAGGAGCAGAGGAAACTATTACTACATCCGCTTTGTTGCGAGCTGTAGCACTGTAAATTTCTTTGCAATATTTAACACCCGCACGATGTGCAGTGATGAAATGGCCTGCAACAACTTTGTATATTTCATTATTTGTGGTTAACACTACATTAACAATAAAATCTAACCCAATTTTCTGTACCCATTGTTCAATTTCTGTCCTAACAGGGTTATTTAGCTCTCCAAAAACGTCGTGTCCTAAAGTTGCGGCAATAAGATGTAACCCAGCTACCGTAGGGACTCCGGCCACACCTGGATATATGATTTTCGCTCCTCCGGTATAACCTACTGCCGGATGAGGAAAGATGCTGCCGATGCCAATTTTGATGTCAGCATCTACTACACCACGGTCAATATAAATAGGAACGCCCGAACTGGTTTGCCCAATATATATTGGCTGATTTGGCGAATTTCGTATTTCATAATCTCTGCAGACGTCAATCCCAAATTTGCATAGTATTTCAGCAGACGTCATAGGGCGATGGCTACCAAGCGCTACAAAAATTGTAACATTAGATCGCGGCACTCCAGCTTTTTGGAGCTCTTCTAACACATAAGGGAGGATTATATTTAACGGAGTAGGGCGTGTTATATCTTCGCAAATAAGCGCTATTTTGTTCTTGTGATTAATACACGAACGTAACGGTAAAGCCGATATTGGATTATTTAAAGCATGGACAATCTCATGCGCGACAAGACAAGAAAGCCTAGGGCGTTTAGGGAGAAGAATCTCAACAGTCATAGACTCTGGTAACTCGAGAGTTAAGGTCTCCGAACCGTAAGGAAGTTGAACCTTCATAGAATCCAAAGAATTATTATAGGGCAGCCCATCGCTTAGGGCTGCCCCATTGGTTAATAGCAACCGTTACCTTTTAGGAAGGTATCCAATAGCAATTAAAGCCTCTTCTGCTTCTTTGATTGCTTGATCGACTGTGGCCATACCCGTCACAACCTTATAAAACATGGTAGGTATAACCCACGTGGTGTAGGTCATCTGCGCACGGCCGTCAGGAGGTGCAGGCCAGCCGAAATATTTGGCAAACCGCATGTAACCAACCAAAGGAGCTATAACAGGGTCCTCGTAAAAGACGGGATGTGCATCGAACCGTGGATGGAGGGGCATATTAAACCCTTTCCCGCTACCAATGTAGAAGTACATGTTCTCTTCTTGATACAAGAAACGGAGAAAATCTTTTGCAAGCTCGATATTGGGTGAAAAGTTCCAAATCATGAAGTGATAGACATCTGCAGAGCCATAAGTCCCCGCAGGACCTGTAACAGCGCCATGTACCCTAAGCTGGGCTGCAAGATCGGGGTCAGTCCTTCGGGCACTAATAAGAACGCTAATGGGGTTTAACGTCCATGAGCCCACACCAGAAAGGATAAAGGTGTTGTTACCAGCGTTATCCCAACCTAGCACCTCTGGAGGCATATATGGGAAAAGTTTTTTGACATATTCGATCGCTCTTCGTGTCTCCGGTGAGTCAATGGCTACTACACCTTCTTCAGTAGCAATCTTTGCGCCAAACCCCCACATTATTTGCATTAGCGAGTTATTTGCATCACCGGTAGAACTGATTGCAAAGGCTATAGGATGTCCTATTTCCCATAATTTAGGAGCAGCTGTTAGGAGGTCGTCCCACGTGTAAATCGCACTAACTCCAGCGGCAGAGAGGTAGTCTTTCCGATAAAGGCCATGAAAAGCAACAGCCCAGATAGGTAACCCTTTCCAATGGCCGTCAAGGTAGCAGAGATCTTGTGCAATTGGATGGAATGGTCCCCACCGGTCGATTATTTCCTGCACAACGTCATCGATGGGTACGAGCAAATCTTTATACAAAGACACCATTAAATTTTCGGCGCCGATTATATCATGGCCTGCTTTTGCTTCTGCTTCAGCAGCAGCTCTTGCATACATATCAGGGATAGAAACGAACTCTACAACAACGTTGACACCTCTTTCTTCGCCGAATTTTGCAGCCAGGGCTTTAAGCGCCTCATCGTTGTCTTTGACAAATGAGCTAAACATAAGGATACGAAGTGTCTCTGTTCCTGTAACGCCTACGCCGGTCACCAACAGACAGACCAATACGTAAGCGAGCCACCTACCTGCCTTGCTCCTTCCCTTGACCATGTGACCACCTCCTGGTATACTTAGTATAACTAGTATGACCAACAGAGTCAAGAGCTTTGGAAAAAGGTGGCCTTTAAGCCTGTGGAGTACCATTAACGTGGTCGGGGCCTTAGGAGGTAAAATTTGAAAGTTTATATATACAACACAGCAGATGAAATGGCCCATGCTGCTGCAAATTTAGCGGCTAGCATTTTGACTAGTTGTGTTGCTGCTAAAGGCAATGCTGTTTTCGTTGCAGCCACAGGCACTTCTCAACTCGCTTTTTTAGCTGCTTTGACAACACATAAAGAAATTCCTTGGGATAAAACGATAATGTTTCATCTTGACGAATATATAGGGTTAGATGAAAGCCATCCAGCAAGTTTTCGTAATTATCTTCGAAAACATTTGATTAGTAAAGTACCGTTGGGTAAATACTATTTAATAAATGGAAATGCACCTGATCCAGAAACAGAATGTCGCCGTTTAGCAGAGATTATTTCAGCTTATAAGATTGATATAGCTTTTGTTGGTATAGGCGAAAACGGTCATTTAGCATTTAATGACCCACCTGCGGATTTTGATACAGATGCGCCGTATATCGTGGTTAAACTTGACGAAACATCTCGATTCCAGCAAGTTAAAGAAGGGTGGTTTACAAAGATAGAAGAGGTTCCGCACACAGCCATTACTATGTCCATTAAGTGCATTTTAAAGGCAGAAGTTATAATCGCAGTTGTTCCAGAAGCACGAAAGGCTTTAGCAGTAAAACAAACTTTGGAAGGTCCGATTACGCCACTTTGTCCGGCTACAGCTTTGCGTCTGCATCCCAATGTGCATTTGTTCCTGGATAAAGATTCCGCAAGTATGTTGGACCTTTCTAAGCTACGTGCACATTATGACATTGTTGTCAAAGAAAGGAGTTAATCATGTATATGAACCTGAAAGAATTGCGTGTTGCGCAAGAATTGTTAAAAGATATAGCAATTTTTAAAAAATACCAACCTGGTGATAAGTTACCTTCTGAACGAGACCTTGCTAAAATGTTTGGAGTAAGTCGTACTGTTGTTCGTGAGGCTCTTATAGCTTTGCGCTATTTGGGGGTTATCGAGCGGTATATCAGTAGTGGTTCATATGTAAAAGAGATTGGCCCCTATAAAAGCCTCCAAAGGAAACTCGACAACTTGCTGGGACTTGGTAAAGATCCATTAGAAGCATGGCAGGCGCGAGAAGTTTTGGAACCAGGTATTGCGCGCCTAGCTGCGCGCGAGGCAACATTTATGGATATTCAACAACTGCGCAAGGCTGTGGGCGAGATGGAAGCTGCAGTTATAGCTGGTGCTATATCTAATTTTTACTCAACAGATCGAGATTTGCATTATGCAATACTGCAAGCAACACACAACGAGTACCTTTTACGGTTAATAAGTCCTTTGATAAACTGTGTTGTCCATCCTATATGGTGGGAGATAAAATCCGAGAGCATTAACGGTGCTGATGAACCATTCCGCCTGTCCTTGTCACTTCATATGCGCATAGTGCAAGCTATAGAAGCTCATGATGAAGACGCAGCCTATGCGCAAATGCAGATGCATTTTTCTGTTCTTGGGCAGTATCTTATAGACAAAAAGGAGGTGGAAAAATGGCAGAGAATAAAGTAATACAGGCAAAGGAGGGGCAAAACAATATAATCGAGCAATATTTCCAAAAAATTGTGGAGATATTATCTGCAATTAAAGACAACGAACAAAGCAGCATTAAAACCGCTGCAGAGTGGATAGCTCAAGCGATAGCTGAAGATAGATTAATCCATGTCTTTGGTACAGGTGGACATTCTGTAATGGGGGCAATGGAAGTATTTTACCGTGCGGGTTCTTTGGTTCCAATCAACCCTCTTTTTCCTCCCGGTATTTCTGTATTAGATAGTCATCCTAATACAGAAAGAATCGAAGGGTATGCAAAACATGTTTTAGAATATTATGGAGTAGGGCCTGGTGATATTTTAATAATCGTTAACGTTAATGGAATAAACGCTGTTACTATTGATGCTGCCTTTGAAGGAAAACGACGAGGAGCAAAGCTTATTGGGGTAACTTCCCCTGAATTTTCTCGTGCAGTTCCGCCAGGCATACCTGCTAGGCACTCTAGCAATAAGAATCTTTGTGACCTAGTAGATTTAGTAGTAGATGTGCATGTTCCTCCAGGTGATGCCGTGCTTTCCATTCCTGGAGTGCCTGCTAAGGTAGGAGCTAGTTCTACTTTCGCAATATGTTTTGCTCTCAACTGCATAATTGCAATGGCTGCCTTCTTGCTTACACAAAAAGGTATTACCGCTCCTATATGGGTCAGTGCCAATATACCGGGAGGCGATGAAGCGAATAAAAATTATCGTCAGCGTTACATGCATCGTATTAGGCATCTTTATTAAAGCATAAGATATGAAGTTAAAAAACGAAGAGCGTGCCGCATATGCGATGGTTGGACCAGCGCTCCTTTGCCTTTTGATTTTCGTTATGTACCCCATGTGTTTGGCAGTTTATTTATCATTGACTAATTCTACCGTTGGTCGTACAGGTTCCTTTGTGGGCATTGATAACTTTGTTTGGCTTTTTAAAACACGGTCTTTTCGTACAACTTTATGCAATGTAGGAATTTATCTTGCAGTGGCTGTTTCTCTAAAGACGGTCCTGGGCATACTTCTTGCTTTACTGCTGAATCGGGTTTCAATCTGCCCAAGACTCGTTCGAGCTTTGATTCTGCTGCCATGGGTTGCGCCGATTGCTTTGACAACGCTTGCTTGGAGATGGCTTTTTGATCCTCGATATAGCAGCATCAATTGGGCTTTGCGTTCGTTAGGTTTGATTGAAACAAATATACCGTGGCTCTCTTTTCCAACTTTTGCTAGAGTTGCTGTTATCACGGTCAATGTATGGCGAGGTTTACCCTTTTTCGCTGTCAACTTTTTAGCTGGCTTAAAGGGAATTCCACAAGAGCTTTATGAAGCAGCTAAAGTCGACGGAGCTGGCCCCTTTGCCCAGTTTAGATATATTACTCTTCCTTCGCTTGCTCCAGTTTTAGCAATTGTACTTTTGTTTTCAACTGTTATGACTATAAGTGATTTTCCCATCGTTTTTGTTCTCACTCGAGGAGGGCCTATTGACACTACTCATTTGCTCGCGACTCTGGCATACCAAGTGGGTTTGACGGGTGGCTTTATCGGGCGTGGAGCTGCTATTAGCCTTTTTTTGGCTCCTGTACTTTTTGTAGTTGTTTTTCTCTTGCTAAAACTAACAAGAGAGAGGTGGACATGGTAACGCGACGGTTACAACGCGGGTTTCGTTTTCTTATAGTTCAGTTTGGGCTTGTACCATTTATCCTTTTTGCAAGTTTTCCTTTTTATTGGATGTTACTTACATCATTTAAATCAGATATTGAATTGTATAACCTTCGTACAAATCCATTTATTATAATAAAACCAACGTTGCAACATTATTCTTACTTGTTCGCACATACTAACTTTGTGCGTTGGTTACTCAATACTTTCCTGGTTTGTAGTATTTCAACATTGTTTTCAGTACTTATAAGCACTTTTGCAGGATATGCCCTAGCACGTCTTCGCTTTCGAGGAGCTTCTTTAGCTGGCTCGCTCATATTTTTTGCATATTTAGTTCCGCCAACTTTGCTTTTCTTGCCACTTACACGCGTCATTTCGAGCTTAGGATTGGCAGACAAGCTTTGGTCTCTAATAGTTACGTATCCTTCTTTTATGATACCTTTTTCGACGTGGATGCTTATGGCTTTTTTCCGGACTATCCCCCGCGAGATTGAAGAATGCGCTTTAATCGATGGTTGTACCAGATTGCAAGCCATTCGAAGGATTGTATTACCTCTTGCTCTTCCAGGAGTTGTTACCGTGACTTTGTTTTCTTTCTTACAAGGATGGCAGGATATGATTTACTCCGCCGCTTTTATTACTACAAGTGTTCATAAAACTCTTTCTGTCGGAGTAACACAAGAGCTTATCCGTGGCGACCTTTTCTATTGGGGGTCATTAATGGGGGGAGCTCTGATTGGCTCGTTGCCGGTAATATTGATATTCGTCTTTCTTCTTGATTATTACATCTCTGGGTTAACAGCAGGTGCAATAAAAGGCTAAAAATTGGATGCAAGCAATGTAGTACAAAGGCCATGAGCACAAGTATTTTCGATAAAGGAGGCGACAATGGCTTTTTGTCTTGTGGGTGGACATATAATTACGCCGTTTCAAATCTTGCGTTCGGGTGTTGTAGCTATAGAAGGGAATCATATTATAGAAGTTAGTAACGAAAACTTTAAACTCAAAAGCAACGTTTGTGAAATTGATGTAAGCGGGTTATACGTATCGCCGGGATTCATCGACATTCACGTTCATGGTGGCGGAGGCTACGACGTAATGGACGGGTCTTTAGCTGCTCTCGAAGCTATCGCTCAAACCCATGCCAAAGGAGGAACCACAACCTGGTTAGCAACAACGCTCACAGCTCCGCTTGACCAGATTTGCAATGCTCTCGAAACTATTCAAAAAGCTATGGAAACATCTGTTTGCGGGGCTAAATTACTTGGCGCGCATCTTGAAGGACCCTATTTTCACCCTGAACAAGCTGGCGCTCAAAACACTGCGTATCTTAAACATCCAGATCCGGCTGAATACAAGGAGCTACTAGACAATTTCCCGTGTATTAAACGGGTGTCGGCTGCCCCAGAACTTCCCGGCGGGTTAGAACTTGGTCGAGAATTAAGGCAACGAGGCATTCTGGCCTCTATAGCCCATAGCAATGCTACTTACCAACAAGTTATAAAAGCAGTGGAAGCGGGCTTTTCACATGTGACGCATCTTTATTCTGGAATGTCCAGTGTGCGTCGAATAAATGCTTACCGTTTTGCTGGGGTGTTGGAAGCGACGCTCCTTTTAGACAGCCTGACCACAGAAATAATCGCTGATGGACACCACTTGCCACCCAGCTTGATGCGTTTAGTTCTGAAAACAAAAGGGACGGAACGTGTCTGTCTTGTGACAGACGCCATGGCTGCTGCTGGATTGGGGCCTGGAAGGTACAAACTGGGAGGTTTGGATGTGGTGGTTGAGGATGACGTACCCGATGAGTATGAAGTTCGTCTTGAAAAAGGAAATTACGTAGCTAAACTTGCCGACCGCAGCGCCTTTGCCGGCAGTGTAGCTACGATGAACATGTTGGTACGGAATATGGTTCATCTTGTCGGGTTACCACTAATTGAAGCCGTGAAGATGGCGACCTGGACACCAGCGCGGATTTTGGGCATTGGTCATGAGAGGGGACTTCTTGCACCGGGAATGAAAGCGGATCTTGTTGTGTTTGACGAAGAGCTCAATGTGGAGATGACAATTGTGGAAGGAGAAATTGTTTACAAAAAAGGTGACGATGCTCTATGATGCAAGAGCTCTATGGTAAGGTGGCAGTCATCACCGGGGGTGGAGGAGTTCTTCCCTCGGCCATCGCCGAGGGGTTGGCTAAGGATGGGGTGCGTTGCGTGCTTTTGGACTTGGCCGAGGAGAAGGCACAGGCGGCGCTTGAGCGCATTCGTCAAGCAGGCTCGGATGGTTTAGCCCTTAAAGCCGACGTGCTTTCCCGTGCGGATCTGGAAAAGGCCGCGGAGCAAACTTTGCGGAGCTTCGGTCAAGTGGATTTCCTCATCAACGGTGCCGGAGGAAATCATCCGCGGGCTACTACGTCTAAAGAAACCCCGTTTTTTGATCTCCCTGAAGACGCGGTGCGGTTTGTGTTCGACCTTAACTTCATGGGAACTTTTTTGGCCTGCCAAGTGTTCGGAAAGATCATGGCTGAACAAAGAGAAGGGGTGATCCTGAACATCGCTTCTATGAATGCTATTCGGCCTCTTACCCGTATTCCCGCGTACTCCGCAGCCAAAGCGGCCGTGGCCAACTTCACCCAGTGGTTGGCCGTTCATATGGCCCAAGAGTATTCCCCAAAAATCCGCGTTGTGGCCATTGCTCCGGGTTTCTTCCTCACCGAACAAAACCGCTACCTCCTTCTTGATGAAAAAGGCGAGCTCACCGAGCGAGGAAGACAAATTATCGCCCATACTCCTATGGGACGCTTTGGAGAACCTCAGGACCTTTTGGGCGTGGTGCGCTGGCTTCTCTCTCCGGCGGCTGCGTTTGTGACGGGCGTTGTCATCCCCATTGATGGAGGGTTCTCCGCTTACGCCGGTGTGTGAAAACCCCGTGACGCGTAACGAGTAACGCGTGATGGGTGAGAGTGAAAAGGTTTACAAAAAACTCGGTTTGACAGGAATGGTGTTTTAGGAGGCCAAGATGAGCAAGGGCAAAAACGTGGTAGTGCTCATGGGCGGAGGACCGACCGTAGTGATCAATAACTCCCTGCGCGCCATCGTTGAAGCCTGCTCAGCTTATTCGGAGCGTTTCGGAACCGTTTACGGAGCCTGGCACGGGGTGGAGGGGCTTTTGCGTGAGGAGCTCCTCAATCTTTCCGCTCAACCAAAGGAGGAAATCGCCCTTCTTCGCACCACCCCTGCGGCCGGAGCCATCGGCACCACCCGCTATAGGCTTGTACACGAAGAGGACCTTCGGCGAATCATCGAGGTCCTAAAAGCTCACAAGATCGGCTATTTCTTCGGGATCGGCGGAAACGACACGCAAGAGGTGTGCTTAAAGGTGGCTGAGGCCGCCGCGGCCGCGAATTACGAACTCATTGTTGTGGGGGTCCCCAAAACCATTGACAACGATCTTGGGGACCCTGAGCTGCGTCTTGTGGACCACACTCCGGGCTATGGTTCGGTGGCGCGGTATTGGGCTTGGACTTTACAGTGCCTTGAAGAGGAAAACCGCGGATCGGCTCCTGCGGACCCGGTTTTGGTGGTCCAAGCCATGGGAAGGAGGATCGGGTTCATCCCGGCCGCCTCAAGGCTCGCCGACCCGGAGCGGGAATTTCCCTTGCTCATCCTTTTCGCCGAAGCGCCCCTTCCTTTGGAAGAGGTGGCAGATCACGTAGCCGATTTGGTAAGGCGAAAAGGGCGTGCCATAGTGGTGGTCTCCGAGGGCTTTCCTGTGGGCGAGCTAGGGGCACGCACAGATTCCTTCGGACACGCGGCTTTTTCTTCCGCTAAGCTTAGCGCAGCGCAGGTCCTTGCTACCTATCTCAACGAAAAAGGGCTTCCCTCCCGAGGGTTGGCGCGTTGGCAGGTTCCCGGGACGGAGCAACGGGATGCGATTCTTTACACCTCGCCCGTGGATCTTAAAGAGGCTTATGCCGTGGGCTGTGTGGCTGTAGAGCTCGCAGTCAAGGGAATTTCAAGAGTGATGGTCACTATCCGTCGAGCGGAGGAATCGGTCTATCGCCCTGAATTCGGCACTGTCGCTCTTTCGGAAGTGGCGGGAAAAGATCGGCCATTCCCTAGGGGATGGATCGCCTCTTCTCAAGTAGACGTGACCGACGAATTTATCCGCTATGCCCGCCCCCTTTTGGGCGAGGACCTCGTTAGTGTTCCCATCGTGGATGGACGACTCCGCTTTGCTCGCTTAAAGCCGATCTTTGCGGAAAAACTTCTCCCATCCTATACTCCCGCGGCCTACCGGGGAAGGAGGTAGTGTGGGACGGAAGGAGAAGCTTGAAAACTTTCGGCCAAAACACGATTTTCTTGTGTGCATTGATTCCGATGGTTGTGTTTTTGACACCATGGGCATAAAACAGCGGGAGTGCTTCACTCCCTGGATGATCGCCTATTTTGGTCTTCAACCGGTGGCCCAGGCGGCGCGGGAGTGCAAGGAGTTCGCGGATCTTTTCTCCAAAACCCGAGGGGCAAACCGCCATATAACCCTAAAACGCATCCTTACTGAACTTCTTCCCTCACATCCCCTTGTCAGGCGTCGGGGATTTCGTGTGCCTCAACTTCCCCACTATTTCGCATGGGTGGAACAGGCTAAAGACGAGCTTTCCAACGAGGGCCTCAAAAAAGCCATTGCCCAAGCCAAAACCGAAGAAGAACGCAAAGAGTTCGAATTGGTTTTGGCCTGGAGCGAGCGGGTAAATTGGGCCATAAAAGAGATCGTCAAAGGTATTCCGCCCTTTCCCTATGTGCGGGAGACCTTGGAGAAACTTTCCGCGGTGGCCGATGTGGT
>JACIVX010000007.1 GCA_014361295.1 Methanomassiliicoccales archaeon
ATCGGAAAGCTTCGTTCCCAGGGACCAGGCGGCACGGCGAAGCTCCCTGCATCCTCGTTCAACTTCGGAAAGCGGGCGATCGGACATGAGTCCGGCGATGGGAAGGGCCAGAGCCGCGAGGATCTTCCCATCTTTGATCACGACCTGACCGCCTCCCAAGTCCACAAGGGCAGCCACCGCCGCTTGCATATCCGCATCGTTTGTCCCCACCACCACGATATGGTGGGAATCATGGGCCACGGTGGATGCCAGAGCCCCGGCCTTGAGGCCAAAGCCCTGCACCAATCCCAGCCCCACGTTTCCCGTGCCGCGATGCCTTTCCACCACCGCGATCTTGAGGATATCCTGCGCGGGATCGGCCACCACCTCCCCATTCACGATCTTCGGCGCAACCCATAGCTCCTCCGTTACAACTTGTTCGGGAATGATCCCGATGGCCCGGGCTTTTCCTTTCTGCGCGGGAATACGAAAGCTCAAACGGTCCGGGTCCACCTGCATCGAGCCTCGGGGCGGCGGGGGAGAAGGAGAGAGATTCGCGATGAGCTGACCGGCCTCGGCCACCTTTTTTCCGGCCACGTAGACCTCCTCCACCTTGAAGCGGGAAAGATCAGAAAGGACAAGGAAATCCGCGTGATACCCGGGAGCCATGGCTCCCAAGCCCCAAAGGCCATAGGCCCGGGCGGCGTGGATCGTGGCCGCCTGGATGGCGAGCTCCGGCGAAACCCCGAGCTCAATGGCCTTGCGCAGCACATCGTCCATGTGTCCCTCGGCAAGCAGAGTTTCCGGCTCGCGATCATCGGTGCAGAAATGCACAAAAGGCGCAGAGGCCGGGGTGAGGAGGGGAATAAGGGCCTTGAGATTCCGGGCCGTGGTTCCCTCGCGGATGAGGATATGCATCCCAGCCCGCAGCTTTTCTTGTGCCTCAGAGAGGGTGGTGCACTCGTGGTCTGTTTTCGGACCGGCCCGGATATAAGCCCAAAGATCCGGCCCGGAAAGACCGGGTGCATGGCCATCGATGAGTTTTCCCTTTGCTGCTGCAATTTTCTCTAAAAGTTCCGGATTTCCTGCGAGAACGCCGGGAAAATTCATAACTTCTCCAAGGCCGATCACCCGCTCCCAAGAAAGGATCTCCCGAATCTCTTTGGGCCCCAAGATCGCACCCGAGGTCTCCAAAGGGCTTGCCGGAACGCAAGAGGGAGCCATGAAGAAGACACGAAGGGGAAGATCGCGGGTAGTCTCGATCATCCAGCGAATCCCTTCCAAGCCATGGACGTTGGCGATTTCGTGGGGATCGGCGATAGCGGTGGTGGTGCCGTGGGGAAGGACGGCGCAGGCAAATTCCCGCGGCGAAAGTTTTGAGCTTTCAATGTGCACGTGAGTATCGATGAGACCGGGGACGACGAACGCGCCGTCCAAATCTTCGACTTTCTCCACTTCCTCCGCCCCAAACCCCAAGATTTTTCCAGCGTCGACGGCTAAATCTCCGGTAAAGAACTGTCCAGAAAACACGTCCAGGATCTTTCCCCCGCGCAGAAGAAGGTCCGCTTTCATGGTAGAAAACCTACTCGATTCGCCGCTATGGTGCTAGCTGGACTTGACACCCCGCATAAGTATGCTTATAATGAAACGCAACTTATGGAAAGAAATAGCAAAAAAGAGCTAACAGAGTTTCGCAGACGTCGCATCTTAGAGGAGCTTCGTCGTCGTGGTGCAGTGCGCACAGTGGAACTTGCTCGTTCGTTTTGCGTTTCCCCCATGACCATCCGTAACGACCTTGCAATTCTAGCTAAGAGAGGCCTAATCGAAAAAGTTCACGGAGGTGCAGTCGTTAAAGAGCCTGTTACAGCTGAGCCCTCGTACTACGAAAAAGCCACGCGTAATTTAGAGGAGAAACGTCGAATTGGCCGGAAAGCTGCAGAGCTAATCAAAGAAGGCATGGCAGTGTTCATTGGAAACGGGACTACTACAATAGAAATTGTGCGAGCTCTTAAAGAGAAGCCCGTTCCTAATTTACGTGTGTTCACTAATGCCTTGACGCATGCTGTTGAACTTGCCGAGATTCCTCAGGCAGAGGTCTACATAATCGGTGGTTATCTTAGGGGCGTGTCCTATGCTATGGTGGGGCCGCTTGCTCACCGCGCCCTGGAAGGCGTTTATTTTGACATTGCTTTTTTAGGAGCCAATGGGATTTCTGTGGAACACGGTGTTACCATTCCGTCCTTGGAGGAGGCAGAGATAGTTTCAGAGGTGGTCAAACACGCCCAACGTGTAGTGGTTGTAGCCGACCACACAAAATTTGGGGTTATTACTCACGGAAAAATTGCAGATCTTTCAAGGGTAAATGCAGTTGTTGTCGACGAGGGGTTGGACCTCAAGTGGCAGGCGGCTTTGGGGGAGTTTGAGATAGAGGTTTATCTTGCTTGAAAGGAGGTGGTGGCTGAGGAAAAAACACTTTTTGAAGGCTTTGTGTAAAACTAAAGGAGGTGAGTACGATGAAGAAACGTTTAATTGGGATAGTGTGTAGTCTTTTGGTTTTAAGTTGTACAGGGTTAGCTCAGCAACAGGTGCCAGAAGGGCGCATCGAGATAACCTTCTGGTATGCTAATAAAGGGCTACTAGGGGACGCTATCGTCCAGTTGGTGGACAAATTCAACGCCTCGCAAAATAAATATTGGGTAACAGCGACTTACAAGGGGGGATACGCAACAACTTTAGCTGACGCCATCGCAGCTTTTAGAGCTGGCCAGCCACCTGACATTGTTCAAGTCTATGAAGTGGGTACGGCAACAATGATGGCAGCAATTAGCACTGGTGCAGTCTATCCAATATATAAACTATTCGAAGACACTGGGGTACCCTTCGACTCGAGCCAATACATCCCGGCAATAGCCGGATACTATTCCTTACCAGGCGGAGGTTTAGCCGCGCTGCCGTTTAATACGTCCACACCGGTTTTGTGGTATAATAAAGATGCGTTTCAAGCAGCAGGGCTAGATCCCAATGCTCCGCCAAGTACCTGGGAAGAATTGCGTTTTGTTGCCAAGAAGATCCTTGAAACTCACGCGGCAGAGATTCCATTCACAGTCTCCTGGTTCCCCTGGACAATGTTGGAGTGCTTAGCTACATTGCATAATGTACCTTTTGCCACACTTGATAACGGGTTTGGAGGGCTGGAAACAGAGCTTGCACTATTACAACACCCTCTCTTTACTCACCACTTGGAATACCTTCTTGCAATGTATAATGAAGGCACGTTTGTATATTCTGGCCGTGATAGCACTCCTGACGGTACTTTCCCAGCCGGAAAAGCCGCAATGCTTATTGCTAGCTCAGCACTCCGGGGTCGTATTAGTCGGGAAGCTACATTTGCTTGGGGCGAGACTTTTCTTCCCTTCTATCCAGAGTATGCACCGACACCTTATGCTTCCATAATTGGAGGGGCTGCATTGTGGGTAATGCGGAGCCCTCAGGCAAGCAAGGAAAAGCTTGAAGGAATAGCTACATTCTTAGCATTTTTGGCACAGCCTGAAAACGTTGCTTGGTACCACACTTATACAGGTTACCTACCTGTAACCATACCAGGCTATGAGCTCGCTCGCGCCCAAGGTTATTATGAACAGAACCCGGGGGCGGATGTGCCTATACGTCAACTTCTACGTGAACCTGTAACTCCGTATACCCGTGGCATTCGTCTGGGAGATTACGGAGCTATTAGAAATCTTGTTTACGACGAAATCGAAGCCTTGTTACAAGGTCAACAAACTGTGGAACAAACGCTACGCAACATCGTAGAGAAGGGCAACGAAATTCTCCGCAATTTCGAAAGCATCTATAAGTGAAGGCAGAAGGGCTCTCGCTGCAAATGCAGCGGGAGCCCTTAGTTTTAAAAGGGAGTAGATATGGAAAGACCTCTATTTAAACACAAAATTCTCCCGATGTTGTTAGTATTTCCCCAAATTTTGTTGGCTGTGGTTTTCTTCATATGGCCAGCGGTTGAATCGTTCCGGCAATCTTTATTAAAAACAGACCCCTTTGGATTGAAAACGAGTTTTGTAGGTATTGCAAATTTTAAGGCCCTTTTCGCGGATGCCCGGTATATTCGGGCCTTTCGGTTTTCTTTTGAACTGGCCATTATAGTCACATTTTTGACGTTGACATTAGCTATATTATTTGCCACCATCGGGCACAAGCGCCTCCGGAGCACATACATATTCCGGGCAACAATGGTTATGCCTTATGCCCTAGCGCCAGCTATAGCTGCTGTACTTTGGATGTTTCTCTTTCAACCGCAAATTGGCATTATTAGTAGATGGGCTAAGCTTTTGGGTATCAATTGGAATTATGTTGTTAATACATTTCAAGCAAAGTTTCTGATCGTTCTTGTTGCTATTTGGCAAAGGTTACCTTATAATTTTATCTTTTTTACTGCAGCTTTACAATCAATTCCCAAAGAGTTGTGGGATGCAGCTTATGTCGACGGAGCGAATGAGTGGCATGTTTTTTGGCGCATCACATTCCCCTTAATCTCGCCCACGTCTTTCTTCTTACTGGTAGTTAACACAAGCTACACTTTGTTTAATACGTTCGGAATCATTGATGCCTTAACAAACGGTGGGCCAGCTGGCACTACAGCTACGCTTTGTTATAAAGCCTACCTTGATGGCTTTGTGTATCTGAGGCTGGCTCAATCTGCCGCTGAATCAGTGGTGCTACTTGCAATAGGTATGCTTTTATCCATATTGCAGTTCAAATTTGTTCAGCGGCGGGTGCAATATGCGCAAGTTTAACAATATAAGAAAAATAAAACGATGGTTTTTGCGATTATTAATGTATGTTGTTATGTTCATAGGAATTAGTTTTGTATTTTTCCCTGTCTTTGTAGTTCTCATTGGGGCAACTCACGACAGTGCTGTAATTGGGCGTGGCGCTATGCCGCTTGTTCCTGGGCGAAGCTTTATGCAAAACGTTTTACAGGCTTGGAAGCATGGCTCGACTTTAGTCCATACGCCGCCGCTATCTTTGATGATGGTTAACTCTCTTTTAGTGGCGGGAGCGATAGCAGTAGGCAAAGTGATCTTGTCCTTGTTGGCCGCTTATAGTTTTGTGTTTTTCTCGTTTCCCTTCAAGGAAGGGTTTTTCTGGTTAATCTTTATAACTTTAATGTTGCCTTTGGAAACGCGACTAGTCACCACTTACAAAATTGTAGCGACATTAAAACTTTTGGATACGTACACTGGTTTAATTATACCTCACATTATTTCTGCTACAGGCACTCTATTGTTACGCCAGACGCTCCGAAATTTTCCGCGCGAGATGCTAGAAGCAGCGCGCGTAGACGGCGCAGGTGTTTTTCGATGCTTGTTTTCTATGATTTTTCCAAATATTCGACCTGTAATCGCCGCTCTACTGGTTATGTTTTTCTTGGCCGGTTGGAATCAGTATCTCTGGCCTTTGCTTATTCTTACAAAACCTTCGTTATACACAGTTACTATTGGAATTGTAAAAATGACAGCGTCTGGAGAAGCTCTAGTAGATTGGGGAGTTGTAATGGCTGCGACTACGATTAGTTTGCTAGTACCCTTTATTATCGTCGTTGGCTTTCAAAAGTGGTTGTTAATGGGTTTGGGGGTTTCTCCGTCTAAATAAGGAGGATAGACATGAGGAAAATCGAAAAAATAAAAAGTTTGGGTTTTGGTTTACTTTTGGCGTATTTTATGGTAAATGCTAAAGAGGGAGCCGGAATTTTGGTTATCGCCCATAGAGGGGCTAGCTCTGTCGCCCCAGAAAATACATTAGCCGCTGGGCGAAAAGCGGCTGAGTTGGGGGCGGATGCGTGGGAGATCGATGTGCGTATGACTAAAGATGGAGAGCTGGTTCTCTTGCACGACGCTAGACTTGATCGGACTACTGATGTCGCACAAAAATATCCACACCGCAAAACATTGCTAGAAGAGTTTACGTACACGGAGTTATTAAACTTAAGTGCGGGGAGCTGGTTTGTAGAACATGATCCATTTGGAACTATAAAAGCAGGCTATGTTAGCAGTGAAGAGATAGAGAGTTATAAATCAGAGAAGATTCCAACATTAGCAGATGCGTTAAAGCTTTCTGCAGAATTAGGATTAAAAGTAGTTATTGAAATCAAAGGACCAGAATATTTTACTTTTATACTACCTGATACATATAAAATAATGATAGAAAAAGTGGTATCACTCATTTGTAAATATAAACTAGAAACAATGGTTTATATTTGTTCTTTTGATTACAATGTGATTAAATATGTAACACAAATAGCGCATGAAATAAACAGTGGAATTATTTTGGATAAATTACCAACAAATGTTGTTGGCTATCTTCGTTCGCTGCCTATATCTTTTGTAAGCATTAAATGGACATTAATGAACGATGAATTGCGTGCTGCGCTTGCGAGGGAAGGTTTTAAAGTGTTTGTGTGGACGGTTAATGACCCTTCAGTCATGCGTGATGCTGTAACGTGGCAATGTGTCAGCGGGGTAATTACAGATTGGCCTCAAAATCTTTTACAAGTGCTGCAGGATATTAATTAAGGAGGTAATATGAAGAATGCATGTTTGATCTTGTTGACGTGGTGGTCTGTGGTTTTGGGAGCACACGAAACAGTGCCTTGGTGGGGACCTGTAGCTTCAGTTGCAGATGTAGAGAAAGGAGTTATGAGTATAGGTTGGAGAGTTCCGCAAGCGAGCAAAAGCCGGTTTGAAATATGGGATGATCAAGGAATAAAACAGAGTAATGTTGTGGAATCCAACAATAGAGGAATTTGTCGCGTGATGATTGAAGGACTGAACGCTGACAGCCTCTATAATTATCGTGTATGTTCTGAAGAAAATATATGCAGCGATGTATATAGTTTTAGAACTCCACCTACACTCGGGGAGTTTAAGCCTTTTACTTTTCTTGTGTATGGAGACGCCCAGTTAAACAACGACGTTCACAAAAATGTAGCTAATGCGATGGCCCGCGAAAACGCTAGTTTCGCAGTATTGGTTGGGGACGCTGTTGAAACACCAACCGAGGCGGAGTGGACAAGATTTTTTGAATGTGCGCGATCCTTGTTAAGCACCACATTGTTTTATTCAGTGTTGGGAAACCACGAACAAAACTCAAATTGGTATTATGATTTTTATGAATTTCCTAAAGGCGGAGGCAAAGATGGCGATCAATGGTGGGCTTTTTGGTGGGGGGACGTGCTCTTCGTAGGATTAGACTCAAATCTACAGTACCTTAGTGCAGCCAACTTTGCCCTTTTCGATAAGGAGACTTTATGGCTAGAAACAGTTTTAGCTAAGGAAGCGCGTTACAAATTTGTGTTTTTCCATCACCCTCCGTTTTGTTCTCACCCGTGGGCAAATATAGCGCTGGCTGCGACTTGGGCACCTTTGTTTGAGCAGTACCATGTAACAGCTGTTTTCAGTGGGCATATTCATTTTTACGAGCATTTGGTTCGCAATACTGTTCACTATTTTGTTACCGGGGGCGGGAGCGACCCTACGTCGCGTCTTCATTCACCGCGCGCTGACGGATCGGTCACTGGTATAGAGGGAATCCCGCACTATCTTTGTGTAACTGTTGACTTTAGTGGCGTAACTGTCAGGATGGTTGCAGTACATGGTCCAAAGACTACAGTTATGGACACTTTATACATCTTTCCGAACGAGCCATAATAAACGACTGTGGGAGAGGAAGAAACAGTAGAGCAGCAGCAATGTTTTACAAATAGAATTGTTCGATTTCTAGCTCATTCAATATGCATGCGCATAAAGGGGATGGAACACTTCGTAAGGGGAGTAAGATCTGGGCGCGGATGAGTATAGTTTTAGTAGCGGCGATATGGGCCTCTTCATTTGTGCTGGTAAAGATGGCTTTGGTCTATACCGGTCCGTTTACCCTTGGCGGAATCCGCTATTTCCTGGGTTTTTTGCTTCTCTTGCCCGGGCTTTATGGATGCCGCAAATCCCTTACTGTAAAAGCCTTGAAGCGTTGTGCTCTAATTGGTTTTTTCCAATACGTTTTCGGCAATGGTGCGCTGTTTTGGGCCTTGCGCACGGTGTCTGCCACCGTCGGCTCCCTGACGCAGTCCTTCACTCCTGTGGTTGTTCTTGGGCTTGAGCGCTTGTTTCTTCGGGAACCTTTTCCCGGTTTGACCTCGGCTGGAGTGCTTCTCAGCGTGGGCGGGACCGTAGCCTTCTTTGTCCTCGGCGGAAAAACCGCCGCAGACTGGCCCGGCCTGGGCCTCTTGGGTTTAAGTCTCCTAGGATTCACAGGGATGCCCATCCTTACCAGGGAGGCGGCGCGGGACAACACGATCCCTGTCCTACCCCTTACCGCCCTTCCCTTAGGCATTGGTGGGGGTGCTCTCCTCCTTATTGGCCTCATCACCGAAGGTTTGCCTTGCCTTCCTTTAAAAGGGTGGGGCTTGCTTCTTTTTCTCGCTGGGGTGAACACAGCTTTAGCCTATTTTCTCTATACTCAAGCTTTGCGCTACATCACCGCTACGGAGGCTAGCGTTATTCTAAATTTTAGTCCTATAGGCACAGCCCTGCTTGCCGCAGCTATATTAGGTGAGCGAATAGCCCTGCCACAATCTGTGGCATTGGTGGCCGCCTTGGGCGGGGTGGGTCTGGCCTTATTGGGAAAGAGGTTGAGCTCATGAGTCTACGGGGATATTTGTTGGATTTGGACGGTACAGTTTATCGGGGAGACAAGCTTATCCCCGGCGTCGCGACGGCTCTGTGCACCCTTCGCGCGCGAGGAAGAAAAGTGCTCTTTATTTCAAACAAACCGTTATACTCTCGTAAGGATTACGCCGAAAAACTCACGCAATTGGGCATTCCAGCCGAAGAAAGTGACGTCCTCAATTCCTCGTTTATCTTGGCCTGTCAGCTAGCTAAGGAAGCACCGAGCGCCAAGGTTTTCGCCATCGGTGAACCACCTCTTCTGGAGGAATTGCGCCGCGCTGGGTTGCAACTGAGCGAGAACCCTGCGGAAATCCAATATGTAATCGCTGCCTTCGATCGTACATTTGATTACCGCAAGCTCAATATCGCCTTTCAGGCTTTAAAACGTGGAGCGAGATTTTACGCTACCAATCCGGATCGTACATGCCCAGTGGAGGATGGAGAAATCCCTGATGCTGCTGCGGTGATTGCTGCCTTAGAGGCTACCACTGGAAGAAAGGTCGAGAAAGTTTTTGGCAAGCCTTCCCATTACATGATACAAACCGCCCTCGAGATTTTAGGTCTTCCACCGGAGAAATGCGCAATGGTGGGCGACCGCTTGGAAACTGATATTCGTATGGCGAAAGAAAACGGCCTCACTGCGATTCTTGTGCTTACCGGAGTTACTCGTCCCGAGGATTTGAAAAGCTCTCCCCTCCAACCGGACTACGTGCTCCCAAGCCTCGCTGAGCTCCCGGATTTGGATGAAAAAATCGGAGGTGAAGGATGATCGAGAGGATCCGCGTACCTGTAGAGGAATTGCGGCAGTTTGTGGAGGAGGTTTTCCTGCGCTTAGGCGTGCCAAAAGGGGATGCCGAGATCTGCGCGGATGTGCTTTTGGCTGCAGATCTCCGGGGCATCGAATCCCATGGGGTCAGTCGCCTCATGCTCTATGTAAAGCGCATCCGAAACGGAACAGTTTCACCGGTGACAAAACTCCTTGTGGTGCGGGAAGGGCCGACCACAGCCGTTCTCGATGCCCAAGATGGCCTGGGGATGGTGGCCGGATATCGAGCCATGGAATTGGCCATCCGCAAGGCCAGAGCCTTCGGGTTGGGCGCGGTGGTGGTGCGCAATTCCTCCCACTACGGCATCGCCGGGTACTACGCCTTCATGGCCGCAAAAGAGGGGATGATCGGCATGAGCTTCACCAATGCCCGGCCCAGTGTAGCTCCCACTTTCGGGGTGGAACCGATGCTCGGAACAAACCCCATTGCCTTTGCCTGTCCCACCGACGAGCCTTTTCCATTTTGCTTCGATGCCGCTACTTCCGTATCTCAGCGTGGAAAAATCGAAGTCCTTGCCCGTCTGGGAAAGCCAACGCCTGTGGGATGGGTGATCGATCGGGAGGGCCAACCGGCTACCGATAGCCGAGCGATCCTCGATGGCCTTCCCAAGGGTCTTTATGCCTTCCTGCCCCTGGGCGGGGCCGGGGAGGAACTGGGCGGGCACAAAGGGTACGGGCTGGCCACGATGGTGGAGATCCTCTGTTCGGCTCTCTCCGGCGGGCCTTTCTTGAAGGAGCTTGCCGATCAGGACGCGGAGGGAAAGCCCAAGCCTTCACGGCTTGGCCATTTCTTTTTGGCTCTAGATATCCAGCGGTTCCTGCCTTTGGAGGAGTTCAAGAAGCTTGCGGGCGATATCCTTCGAGCGCTGCGGGCTTCGGCCAAGGCTCCTGGTGCAGATCGTATTTATACTGCCGGGGAAAAAGCCTATCTCCGTGAGCAAGAGATCCGGGCCAAGGGGGTTCCCCTCGATCCTCAGCTGGGCGAGATCCTGAAGAAACTGGCCGAAGAGCTGGGCATTCATCCGCATCCCTTTGCCTAAGAAAAGCTTTCGCATATAATCGCAAAGAAAGGCAACTATGCGCAAGGTACATCTCGGTGCGTTGGATGCCGGCACTACCGGTGTGCGCTTCTTCATCTTCGACGAAACCGGCCGGCCTTTAGCCTCCGCTTACCGCGAGCTCTCCCTTTCTTTTCCTAATCCAGGCTGGGTGGAGCAGGACCCCATGGAGATCCTTTCCTGCGCCTATCAAGTCATCCAAGAGGCGCTGGAGAAGGCGGGGATCAAGGCTTCAGATCTCGCTGGCCTGGGAATCACGAACCAAAGAGAGACTGTGGTCGTCTGGGACAGAAACTCTGGAAAACCCCTTGCTCCAGCTATTGTCTGGCAGGACCGAAGGACGGCTCCCCGCTGTGCCGAGCTCCAGAACGATGCGCTCGTAACCAAGGAGCTCCGAGCCAAGACCGGGCTTCTTCCCGATCCTTATTTTTCGGCGACCAAAGTGGAGTGGTTGTTCCGTACGGACTCAACGCTTCGCCGAAAGGCCGAGCGCGGAGAAGCCCTCGTGGGCACAGTAGACAGCTGGCTTCTATTCTCCATCACAGGAGAACACGCCACAGACCACTCCAATGCTTCCCGCACCCTCCTTTTTGACATACATCGCCTGGCCTGGGATAAGGACCTCTGTGAGCTTTTTTCCGTTCCTATTACCGCCCTGCCCCAAGTCCGCTCGAGCCTTACCATTTTTGGACGGACGAAGAAAGAGTTGCTGGGTGCAGAGGTTCCGGTAGCCGGAGTCCTCGGCGACCAGCAAGCAGCGCTGTTCGGCCAAGCTTGTCTCGCGGAAGGGGAAGCGAAGATCACTTGGGGTACCGGGGCGTTCCTCCTAATGAACACCGGGGAGACCCCCATTCCCCCACCAGAAGGAATTCTCTCCACCGTAGCCTATACTGTTGACGGCCGAGCCTTTTATGCCTTGGAGGGCTCCGTATTCGTGGCCGGAGCGGCGGTGCAATGGCTCCGTGACGGGCTTGGCATTATTAAAGACGCTGGAGAAACCGAGGAGCTTGCGCGAAGTCTCTCAGATAACGAAGGCGTTTACTTTGTTCCTGCCCTGGTCGGCCTTGGGGCGCCCCACTGGGATCCCTATGCGCGGGGAACGATTGTGGGGCTCACCCGAGGCACGACCAAGGCCCACTTGGCTCGGGCTGCTCTTGAAGCAATTGCCTACCAAACCCATGACCTCCTTAGAGTGATGGAGACCGCCACACCTTGGAGGATTCGGGAGCTTCGGGTGGATGGTGGTGCAGCTAAAAACGACTTTCTCTGTGAGTTTCAAGCAGAAATTCTGGGGATACCTGTGGTCAGGCCAAGATTTCTAGAGACCACGGCTTTAGGGGCGGCCTTTGCCTGCGGTGTTGCCCTGGGGATTTGGTCGTTGGAAAAAACCCGCCGTCTTTGGCAAGAGGACCGCCGATTCCTTCCCCACATCAATGAGGAGGAGCGAACACGGCTTCTTTCAGGCTGGAGACAAGCAGTGGAGCGGGCCAAGGGTTGGGCGAAGGGGTTTTGATGAGAGCAGTGGTTATTGGTGCAGGTGTAGTGGGTGCTCTCATTGCCCGGGAGCTTTGTCGGTATGACCTTACAGTTCTTCTCTTTGAACGAGAGCTTGAGGTGGGCTTTGGGGTGACCAAGGCTAATTCTGCTATCGTTCATGCCGGCTTCCACGACGAGCCCGGAACGCTTCGAGCCAGGTTTTGTGTGAAAGGGAATGCTTTTTATCCTAAGCTCTGTGAGGAGCTCGGTGTACCTTTTCGTCGAACAGGGGCCTATGTTTTGGCCCTGCATGCCCAAGAAGTTCCTGAATTAGAGCGGCTTCTAGCACAAGGAGAAAAGAACGGCGTCCCCGGCCTGGAAATCCAAAGAACTGAAGAAATACTAGCTCGCGAGCCCAAGGTAAACCCTAAGATAGTGGCTGGGCTTTGGGCCCCAACCGTGGGCGTCACCGAGCCTTGGGCTTTGGCCCAAGCTGCGGTGGAAAATGCTCTTTTGAACGGCCTCGAACTCCACCTTGCTGAGAAAGTTCAAACCATTGAAGTAAAAAATGGTTGTGTCAAAGGGATTAAAACTGATGTGGGTTTCTATGCTGCAGAAATAGTAGTAAATGCTGCTGGGCTCTTTGCCGATCAGGTAGCGAGGATGGCCGGCCTTGATGTTCCAGAAATTCGGCCCCGTCGTGGTCAATACATCTTGCTTGAGGGAGAAACAAACATTCACTCCGTTCTTTTCCCTTGTCCGACTCCTAAATCCAAGGGAATCCTGGTCGTCCCCAGTGTTGATGGAAACCTTCTTCTTGGCCCCACGGCGGAGGACGTTGATGACAAAGCGGATACGACGACGACCCAAGAAGGGCTGCAGCAGGTAAGAGAGGGAGCGAAGCGGCTTGTGCCCGACCTTGATTTTTCCCGAGCTATAAAGAGCTTTGCTGGATTGCGCCCAGAAACCGCGGCGGCCGACTTCTGGGTGGGACCTACAAAAATTCGCGGGTTTTATCAGGCTGGGGCCATGCGTTCCCCAGGACTCACAGCTGCTCCGGCCATCGCTCGGTTTCTTGTCCACGAAGTCATTGCCACGGAGTGGCACCTTTCCCCAAGGAATTGGAACCCACGCCGCGTCCCACCGCCACGTGTAGCCGACCTTTCCCCTGAAGAGTGGGATGAACTCATCCGTCAAGATCCGCGGTTTGGCCGCATCGTGTGTTTTTGCAACCTTGTCACCGAAGGAGAGGTAGTGGAAGCGATTCGGCGAGGTGCACGAACTATCGATGGAATCAAGCTCCGCACACGGGCCGGCTTTGGCCGCTGCCAAGGGGGGTTTTGTACGGACAAGTTGCTTCTCATCCTCGCCCGTGAGCTTGGGAAAGGAGCTGAAGACATAAAGCTTAAGAGCGAAAGAAGTCCGATTGTGATTGGCCCAGTGCGACCATGATTAAGGTTTGGAAAGTGGAAGTAGCTGTGGTAGGAGGAGGTGCAGCGGGAATGGCTGCAGCAGCGGCTGCCGCCCGGGAAGGCGCTTCTGTCCTTCTTCTTGAAAGGAACACGTGCTTGGGCGGGGTACTTGATCAATGTATCCACCCTGGCTTTGGACTTCATCGATATAAAGAGGAGCTTACCGGCCCAGAATTTGCCTTTCGGCTCCATACGGAATTGGAAAAGGCTCGAGTGGAGGTAGCTTTCTCTCACACGGTGATCAACGTGAATCCTCAAAAACCGGAGATCCTGGCTGTTGGGCCGAATGGGCTTGTCCGCGTGCAAGCAAAAGCAGTGGTCTGGGCCTGTGGAGCCTGGGAGCGCCCACTTGGCCACCTTCTCATCCCCGGAACCAGGCCCGCCGGAATCTTCACCGCCGGCCTGGCCCAGCGCCTAGTGAACATCCACGGCCTTCTTCCCGGCCGACGCGTGCTTATCCTAGGTTCTGGTGACATCGGGCTGATCATGGCTCGCCGATTTCACTTGGAAGGTGCGGAAGTCGTAGGCGTAGCGGAAATCAAACCTTTCCCCGGCGGGCTTCTTCGAAACGTCCGTCAGTGTCTGGAGGATTACGGGATTCCCCTTTTCCTACGCACCACGGTGAGCGAAATCCACGGCCGGGATCGGCTCACAGGCGTGACTTTGGTAGAGGTGGACGAACAGGGAAAAACCATTCCAGGGACGGAGAGGTTCATAAAAGTGGACACTCTTGTCCTCTCTGTGGGCCTCATTCCTGAGATTCGGCTTCTTGAGGGTTTTCTTAGTTGTGATCACGTCCAGCGCGGCCCCAGAGTGAACAGCTTTTGGCAGACAGAGCATCCTTGGCTTTTTGTGGTGGGGAATGCGCTTGTGGTGTTTGATCTGGTGGACACTGTGGCTGCTGTGGGCGAGGAGGCCGGACGGTTTGCCGCGCGTTTTGCCTGCGGGGAGATGCAGGGGGAGCCATGTGTGCCCTTGAAACGCGGGCAGAATGTGGCCGCTCTTGTGCCCCAAGCTTTCATTCCTGGCGAGCCCGCGCGTCTTTTCCTCCGCGTCATCCGTCCTTTTCCAAAAGCCCGCGTGAAGATCTCCCCGGTATACAGCAAAGTTCATTTAGGACTTCGACCGGCAGAAATGGTGGAGATCAGGCTTTCTTCAGAAGCCACAGCCGAGCTACAACGGTGTTCGGAAGCTACCGTGGAGGTCCATCCCCAATGAGACTCGTGTGCATCGCCTGTCCTTTGGGTTGTGAGCTTCTCGTGAGAGAGGATTCTGGAAGGGTTTTGGTTCAGGGCAATCGCTGTACGCGTGGCGAGGCCTATGCCCGGGAAGAAATGACCGATCCTAAACGTGTTTTAGCCACAAGTGTGAAAGTACTGGGCGGCGATTACCCTTTGGTTTCCGTACGTACCGATCGACCGGTTCCCAAGCGCCTTATTCCTGAAATTATGGCTTTCATTCGCACGCTTCGTGTAGAAGCCCCGGTAGAGCTAGGGCAAATCATTGTGGAGGACCTTCTCGGATCCGGCGCAAAACTTCTGGCTACAAGGACGGTGCGGCGCGCTGATTAGACAAACCTTATGCCTTTCTCCCGCGGCAAGGCCAAGCCGCGGTAGAGAAAGGTGAGTTGGCGGAAGGCCAAAAGGAGATCGAACTCGTTCAGGGCGCTGACACAATCCTTCGGCACGATCACGCGAAAGCCCCGCAGGGCCGCAGAACTCGCGGCATGTAAAACACAAATGTTCGCCACCGTCCCCACAATGACCACGTGATCCACGCCTTTTTCGTGCAAAAGATCCTCGAGCCCCGTGCGAAAGAATGGATCGTAGGAAGTTTTCTTCACGGTGGGCTCCCCGGGTTGCGGAGCAAGTTCGGCAATGATCTCCGCACCCCAGGTTCCCGCCACACAGTGAGGCGGCCAGATGCGGAACTCCGGATCGTCAGAAGCGTGCCAATCCTGAGTGTAGATCACCGTGGCCTTTGCTTTTCGTGCCCG
>JACIVX010000008.1 GCA_014361295.1 Methanomassiliicoccales archaeon
GGCTTCACCTGGTCTAAGCCTTACATGGTCGTGAAGAACTACTTCTGAGTGTGAGGTGATAAACCTTGACTCGTGTAATAGATCCTGGATATGTTGAGGAGCTTCTAAGGCATGCGATGGGTGGAAGACTCGTGGACAGGCCCGGAAAACCCGCAATCGACAAGCGTGACATTTATATTCGCCTCGCGCGGGTTGAAAAGATCTATCCATACAAGCAAGAGGCGCTGATAACACCCTACAAGTATCTCGGCGAGAGGAACTTTGGTGGTTGGACTGCGAAGATAGCATTCTCATTCTTCGACGATAATACACTACTCACGTACATCCCTCCAAAGAAGGACGAAGGATATGATGACAATGGCTATTATATCATCCCAGATGGCGAGGTTTACGCTCTGACAGTTGCAGTTGAGGGTATGGCTGAGGAGAAGGGTCGTTACATCGTAGGATTCGTTGCGAGGCCTGATCATCAGATCACAACATGGGACACTCTCACAAATGGTGTTATAATCGAATTTAAGGACTCGCAGATAAATATTGAGGATATGGAAGATCATGCAGTTATAAACTTGAAGAATGTCTATGGTGCGAGCGTTCAAGTGGAGAAGGACACTATAACCCTGACAAGCGGATCTAACAGCATTCGGATCTCACAGGATGGAATAGAGATTAATGGTAGTGTAAAGATCAATGGGACAGAATATTAAATATGGTGGGTATGATGACTAATAAGAGGTTTGACAAAAACATCGACCTCATACCAAAGGACTATGCAGTAATACTCTGGGAGGGTTCAACAGAACCGCAAACAATCGAAGACGACGAGGAAGTCGTAGGAGAGGGTTTCACCAGTCAAGAATGGTGGGAAGAGTCAACATTCAAGGGATACGATGTCAAGGAGAGTCTCGACATCTTCGACTACACCTATTATGACTTCGACTTCAAAGAGGAGGAATACAACCTCGTCGATGATGTGAAGAGTCTCATCTCGGGGATAATACTCAAGCTCTTGACAATATACGGTGAACTGGATTATTTCCCCTATGAGGAATGGGGTGACAGAGTCTACGAGCTCATCTACGAGGTTGAAACGCCAATGACCATGTCCAAACTCGAAGGCTACATCATACAAGCCCTCGAGGAAATGGATAGAATAGAGAGAGTG
The DNA here is from genome assembly GCA_014361295.1 of Methanomassiliicoccales archaeon. Taxonomy (NCBI): domain Archaea; kingdom Methanobacteriati; phylum Thermoplasmatota; class Thermoplasmata; order Methanomassiliicoccales; species Methanomassiliicoccales archaeon. The sequence goes on from JACIVX010000008.1 coordinate 1,166, forward strand.
GATGGACTCTACATTGAGAGAATGGACGAGAAACTTCACGTAACAGCCCAGATAAAACCCGTAGATGAACCATCCGAGCAAATAACACTTGTAATAGAGTGATCATATATGATAGAGAGAAGAGATGAGGTCGACATACTACATGACCTCATACTCGAGGCCTACAGACGAGGCCTCATCTCAGAGGACACGAAGTTCCTCGACAGGATTCACAGAGGAGATGCGATAGAAAACAACCTCATCCTACTATTCGCAACGTACTCAACGATCCTATCACAGTACTACACTGTACTCGAGGACTTCTTCAACAAATTCGACCTCGACAACGCAGATACTGCCATGCTAAACAGGATAGGGTCACTTGTTGGCCTCCCAAGGCTTGAGGCGACACCATCACTCGTCCCCGTGATTTTTGAGCGAAATGAGCCAGCTACAGAGACAATAAAAATCCCATTTGGGACAAGACTAAGAAGTGAAACAGAGACGCCAGTTGACTATCAAGTCATTAGACCAGCGGAAATCGAAGTAGGGGAGCTAAAAACTCAGACGTACGCTCAGAGTCTCGTTAAAGGCCCAGATTCAAGAGTAGGGGTGATGGAACTTACACAGCTACTTGATGAGAACCTCAGCATGTACATCGACCGCGTATACAACCCCGAAGCATCAACCGGGGGAAATCCACCAGAAACAGACGAAGAATACAGAACGAGACTCTCACAATGGCCAATGCACGCCACACGTGGGACGAAATCATCATATGAGAACGCTCTGAAGCAAGTTGCGGGATTGAGGGATTTTAAGATCGAGCCCCAGTTCGCAGGGCCCGGCTCCGTGAAGGTTGTAGTAGATCCACCCTATGAGCCTGTCATTGAGTATGTGAAGGATGAACTTCAAGGGAGAGCACAACTACTCGACGAATATGTGTATGTGGTGGGTGTGAAAGAAGTTCCGATCACCATTACCCTTGAGGTTGAAGTTTCAACCGAGAGGATCATGGATGCGTTCATCCCAATCCTCGAGGACAGAGTAGAGCGTGCTGTGAGGACTTACGTCAATGGGGGGATACGAGAGAACGGCAATTACTATTATGGGCTTGGAATAGGCCGAACATTGTACCCCTCACGTCTTACGAAGTTTCTATTAGATGAGATAACTGAGCTTGAAAACGTTGAGATAACCTACCCTGACAAGCCTATAAGATTCGCCGCTGAGGAAAGAGCAGTCTTAAAGGATGTCGCTGTGAATGTAGTGAGGGTGTGATAGCCCATGTTTGATAAGGACTATGATCCAGTGGCCAAACGACTGATAGAGAAACTCCCACTCTTCCTGAAGGAAGAAGTCATATCACAGGCGAGGACTCATCAAAAGATAGTCGCCAAGCCACTCCAGGACGCTGACAGGGACACTCGACTCGCTATGACATTGATAGACCTTGATAGGCCTCTTTTGATTTGGAGGGAGCAAGACCAACCACATTCATACACTATCAACTTCAAGGTATCACTCAAGGACATAATGCGGGTGAAGGTGTATGAGGATGGCTGGAAAATATATGATAGTGGGAAGTTAGAAAAGGGTGTGAACATATTCGTTGAATCAATACAGCGTGAAACATATGATATTATCCCAGATCACCGCTATCTCTTGAAAGTCGAAGATTATCATGGGAACACCTATGAGAAGGGCATACCCGAATCCTATGATGAGACGGGAGCATATCAACCCGACCCTGTATTAGACAGGCTTGGGAAACTACATAATATCCCAAGGCTACGCTTGAAGCCCGTGGATAATGAAAATCTCCACTTGGCATATCCTAAATTTCATAATCAGAGCATAGAACCTGATTACTATTATATGCAGCGGATAAAGGATTACCTTAGGATTTTCCAAGATCGAGGCCTTATATACGCTGAGTTTTATAAGTGGCTGACTGTAATCCCTGATATCGTAGGGTACTGGCGTGTACTCAGCCGACAGAACCAAACCGAACAAGTATTCCAATCCGAGGGTGATGTGGGCTCATATGAGATGGCTACGAAGGATAGGAATGCAAGCACTTATATAGTTTATCTTGACCCTGAGAAGATCCCATTGAATGTTTTATTTGATTCTGAGAAATATGAAGAATTCTTGAGAGATATTAGTTTGAGTAAGAAGTTTTTCTTTGAAGTGCCCATAGAGGTGAGTATCACTGACACTGTCATATTTGATTCGGATGTGGATGACACCCTATTCGGTATGAGAGAATATGAAGAATTTATTACAGTCGATGATATATCATCTGCAGACACCACAACCTCAGACATTCCCGTCGAGATCTCGAAATTCTCTGATATGCTATCAGATTCCAGCGTGGCTGACGTTGTCCCTGAGACCTTCAAGGCAAGCGATTATGTCTCAGAGACCGTGAGTTGTGAGCTTGCAACTGAATCATTCAAATCATCTGACACCATCTCAACAGCAGATACTACAACCTCTAATGCTGTTGCGGACGTCTCTAAATTCTCAGAATCCTTGACAACGACGAGTGCGACTGGCGTTGACTCTGAGACCGGTAAATTCTCTGATTCATACTCATACTCTGCAATCGCATACATACGAACATACGACACCGACACCCAATTCAACAGTTTGAGCAAGTCGGGTAGCATCGTCATCAGCGGAACAGGGACAAGTGCCGTTATAACGACGGGAGATCCAACCTCAACCAACACCGGGGCGAAACAACCCACCTCAGCCACAAACGTATCCTACACAAACTGTGGGAGCGGATTCGGGTACTGGTACTACCTTTCACGCCTAACGGATGGCTGTAATGATTACGGTGCAGCAGCGGACAGTGCAGCGAAGGTATGTTACACTGACATCCTCAGAGCATCCGGCTATAGCTTTGGAGTCCCATCAAACGCCCGGATCACGGGGATAGTCGTGAATATAAGACGCAGACAATCCGGTACCGTTAACAGGGTCGACCAACTCGTAAGGATCAACGTAGGAGGCACTAATTCAACGAATAAGGCTGATACGAGCACCTACTGGCCACAATCCTACGCCACTAAAACATATGGAGGATCTACTGACTTATGGGGCTTATCTAATGTGACACCCTCCAATATAAACACTCTCTATGTTGATTTGTCAGCGAAGAACAACTATTCTGCGGGTGCAACATTCTACGTTGACTGTATAAAGGTAACCGTCTACTACAAGGTACCAGCATCCGGGACAGTCTCATATACGCTCTCTGGTTCGGAGGTTGGTGTGGGGAACAACCTCGGATACCTTGATTTGAAGACGAGCATCCCAGAGGGGTCTATAAGCTATGAGGTGAAGAAGAACGGTTCCACGGTCAAATCAGGAAGCGTATCATCTGGAACGTCAACCATAAGCCTCACAGATATCACTGTAGGGTCAACAAGCGACTCATTCGAGGTGAAATTCACGCTCACAAGCGGAACATCCAATAAACCCTCAATCGATTATATCAAGCACCTTTATCAAGTCTCAGGAAACCTATAAAAAGGGTGATGATAAAATGGCAAATGGAGAAAGGCCAAAATGGTTCAAATACTATAAGCTCCTCACAAGCGGAGAAGGAGAAAATCAGTGCCCCGTCGAGGAGTTCACCCTCCCAGACTGGAACGAGGACTACGGGGATGGCAAGTTCGTCTGGGATTGGCTACTGCAAGACTATCATAAGAGTATTTGTTGGTTGAAGGAGTATGTGGAGCAGATAGACAATAAGGCTGGTGTATTAGTCGCTGCAAGATACAAGCCCCCCAAAATCCAGACGAAATATTCATATGGGTACGCATGGGATGGGGGTAAACAGGCGTATAAGTTTAATGATGACACATCAGCGAGTATTACAATTGACTTCTCAAATTATGAAACCGTTAGAGAGTACATAGATGAACGTAGGACGAACGCAGAGATCGCTATTGAGGAAGGAAAAGCGAGACTGCCAGACTACGACGAAACACAAGCCTACACTATCATAGAACATGAAGTGAGAACCGCTAAGAAGGTAGTTGAAGTTCCCACTGAGGTTTGGACTGGGACTCAATGGGTGACGCAGACAGTCCCACGAGAGGTGGAAGTCCCTGTAACCCATCAAGAACCCTACACGTGGGAGGAGACCGTCTGTAAGACCGTGGAGAGCGTCCTCGTAGCCTGGCCCAACTCAGAGGACATCACTAAGGGCTCCGATGTTGAATGGAGGCCTGGCTGTAAGACATGGTGTAAGAACACAGTCATACTCGCCCAGACCTTCAAAGCACCCTATGACACAACCATTAAAAAGGTTTATCTCGGAGTAAAACGGCCAAAAAATGGTAATAAGAGATTATATGTTGGATTAGCCAAGGTTAAGACTGGTGGAACCCCCGACATTACTATAACCGATCATAAGTGTCCTGGTCTTAAAGTTACGGGCTTTCTTGAGCTCAAAAACGATCAGGACGCAGTAGCAGTGCAAGGCTCAGATATAATGGTTTTCCCATTCTCTGTTCCAGTGAAGAAGGATAATTATTATGCTATTGTCATTTACACTGAAGAGACCCAAAGTGAAAAAGGTTGGAGAATTCTTGGAATAAGGAAAGACTTCGACAAAGGCAAGAGTTGGATGTACTGGAACCAATACACTGGCTGGCAGAAACTCGCAGGAACGAGAAACGGTAAAGCGGTTACGGGGAGCATATGCTTCAAGATAGAATGCATAGACACAAAATGCACTACTGAGATCAGAAAAGCGGTGAAAGAATGGACAGAATACGTCCACCAAGTGGTCTACGACGAGGTTCAAGTGGGATACCCCCAAATCGACATAGTCTACGTACCCGTCGAAGTAGAGTACACATATGACTACTATTATCCCGTGACAGCCTATCAGACCGTGAAAAAATACAAGACCGACAAGTATATCTACACTCGTCCAATTAAGCTGAATCCTGTCACGATGGTGCAATTGGAGGCCAGTGACAGCCGACCAACAGGAACGAATATAAAATATGAGGTCAGCCCTGATGGGCTATCATGGTACGAATTAAACGCATCAAATAACTACACTGTGAGCTTCACTGAACCAGCTGAGGTTGTGATCCTCAGAGCCTACCTTGAGACGACAGATGATACTGTCACGCCAAGCATTAGCAGCTTAAAGTTGAATTTGACGATGGAGCCCGCACCAGAAATGTACGTTGTATCTGAGGAGTACTATCCTCCTGTTGCGAAGATCCTCGGGGCAAGCTTGTGGAATTCGGTGGACGTGGACTATGAACTCCAAGAAGGAGTAACAGCCTCCGTTGACGTGATTAAGAATGAAACTGTAACATATCAGCACACCATAGACGGGAATACGAGCTTAGAGTTGCCTGTTCGCAGAGTCCTTGAAGGATCAGTCTACCTAAGCCTGCAAGATAACACAACAGGGGATATCACGCCACTCTATGAGTATGATGACTACGCCATAGATTATGAAACGGCTACTATAACCTTCTACAAGTCATTCACGGGCACAGTGCACGTAGAATACAAGCCAGTGCTCACAGCAGGCCTAAAACACGAAGATAACAGCTTGCCACCGGCTCTTGACTCTCATATGGAGACATTCACGGGGGATGGTGAGACAACAACATTCACGTTGACTTTCCCACCAGTCGAGCCCATACATCTCGTCCAGATCAATGAGGAAAACAAGGAGGAGGGTATAGATTATACGGTCGATTATGCTAAGGGTACTGTCACATTCGCTGAGGCTCCAGTCCAGAATGCGAATATAGAGGTTTATTACACTCCAAATATCGATGATGAAAGCTTGATGCTCGCGGTGAAGATGACAAGGGATACGAGTGCAAGGCAGGGCTATGTGAAAGAGTTTAAATTCATCTACAGAGTCTAAAGGGAGATTACGGGGGTGATCTGCGATGATAAAACCAGGTTACAAAAAGAAAATCATGAAACACTACGGCAAGAGTATAATGAGGACGAATATGGCGAAGACAAGCACCAGCAGCACTATAATCGCCTCAGGGGTGAGCGTGCTTGCTATTACACTTGCTACGGGAGAAATCCAAGCGCCTCTGATCATCTGCGGCTCTTTCCTCGTTGGGATTGGTTTCCTCATCAATTATATTGGGGATATTGTTAAGATGAGGCATAAGGAGACTGAGCTTGACATGATTGCTGAGGCTTTTGCAGAGGCTCTGAAAGAGTATCAGGATATTAAAAAGGAGGAAATGAAAGAAGAGTTCATTGAACTTCTTGAGAAAATGTCAAATGAACAATAACACTTATATACAAAGTGATAAAATAAATAATAAATGATGAAAATCTCATTGTACGCGTTAGGAGATTTTCATTGTGGTCTAAAGAACACAAACATAGACTATATCAAAGAAGCAGTTAAAATAATCAAAGACGACCCAAACGAAAAAAGGGTTTATCTAATGGGGGATCTCATCGAAGTAGCTGACAAGAAATTAGCAGACAGTGTATACCACCAGATACTCCCACTGGAGGACCAGATAGAAACAGTTATAGCTTTGCTCAAACCAATCAAAGAGCACATCCGCTGTTATTGCCATGGAAACCACGAGGACAGGCTAATGAAGAACTATGGCCTCAACACCACAAAACTCATTAGCAGGAGCGAGGGCTGGGATTACGCGATACAATACTTTGACAAGGTCCAAACAGACAAAAAAACCTTTGTGGTCTTTGCAGTCCACGGATTAACCTATACAAAGTATCCACATAACATAGCAAAGCTTCTCATTGACAATACGAGGCATATCGACGCTGACATCATCTTACATGGGCATATGCACTATCCTCTCATCTATGAGCAGTATGTGCAGACTCCAAAGGGGACTAGGAAGCGTTTGTACGTTTCCACGGGTCATTTCATCGAGACAATGCCAGATTATGCCTTGAAAAAGGTTATACCCCCCTCACCTCCAAGTTTTGTTAAATTAGAGGTTGGGGATGATGTTAGAGGTCAAATAATCAAATTTTAGCTGTTCTCTTTTAATATTTTATTTCTTCATTTTTTACGCTGATTAGGTGATCGTATGATTCCAAGGAAGGTTGTAGTGGGTGGTATAGTTCATCGTGTCGTTTTTGAGGATACTCGGAAGCTTAGAGGGGCGTTGAAGCAGTTGGGGGTGAAAAATTGGGAGAAGAAGTGGACATATTGGGATTTGCCGGATAGGAAGATTTATATTAGTGATGAGCTCCCTCGGCAACTTCAGAAGTTCCTATTGTGCCTTGAGATCATGAAGGCGATGTCATTTTTCGTGGGGGACAAGCTCTGGGAGAATGAGAGGATATTAAGGCCTTATGCGATGTTATTGTATCAGTTCCTTGAAGGTTATGAGGAGGAGATGAAAAGGGGAAAGTATGAAAGTGAAGAAAAGACAAGGTATATAAGTTAAAATTTATCATAATTAATAATGATAAAATGTGATAGGGTGAAAAAATGAAAGAATACAAAACACAAAAAATCACCCCAGCCGAAATAGAAGCTTATGCAAGGATGGTGATGGATCAAATCGCCAAAGGACAAAGCATAAGTGCTTCGATCATCAGCGTAGGCATCTACATCCTACTAAAAAGCATAGAAAACCCCACAAGAACAGACCTGCTAATATTAGGCCTCGTGATGGTCTTGTCAAGCTATGCATACAACTACTACCGTGCAAAGAAAAAAATACAACAGATAAGAGGTGTTTAAGCCTTGGAGATAAAATATAAGGGTAGATTATACCGCTTGCACGGTTGGACGCCATCCACCATAACAGTAAAGGATCCTAACCTCAGGGAGGGTGAAAGAAGACTCAAACAGACGGACACCACCATAATAGACGACACTAAAAAGTTGCCAAGGCAAGTTGACCTCAGAGACTTCTTCCCTAAACCATACGACCAAGGAGACATCGGATCATGCACAGCAAACGCCGCAGCAGCCGCACTCGAATACTACCAACGCCTCTACAACAAGAAAGAAAAGGGCGTCTACTACTCAAAAACACCATCACGACTCTTCATTTACAAGCACAACCGCCTACTAATGGGAGTACACCGAGGGGACACAGGAGCCACCATCAAGGACACAATGCACAGCTTGTATCGCTTCGGAGCCCCAGAAGAGGATGAAAAATATGGGACAGAATACAACCCCAGAAATTTTGAAAAGGAATATGATCCGTTCGTTTATGCTCTTGCAGATGAATATGCCATCGATGCATGGTATAACTATGATGAGATCTTCAACGAGCCCAGTAAGATGTTATTGGATATTAAGAGACATTTGGCCAGTGGTTTGCCTGTGATTTTTGGTTTTATCGTGTTCAGGGATGCTATCACCGCAGCCGCGAAGGATGGTGTGATCAGATTCCCAGAGGCCAGGGATACACAAGTTGGTGGTCATGCAGTCCTCGCTGTGGGCTACGATGACCAGAAAAACAGTCTAATAATCAGGAACAGTTGGGGGGAAGACTGGGGAGACAAGGGATACGGTTACCTTGACTACAAGTATGTTCTCAACCAGTTCGCAGCGGATTTCTGGAGTATAATACACAGCAAGATGCTTAGGGTTATAGATTTCACTGAAGAACTTAAATAAAATAAAAAAAAGGGAAAAGGGGAGGGGAGGTGGCGTTTTGGGACTACCTTCAAATGGGAAGTTTGGGATAAGGTGATTAGTACTATTAATTTTCTCATATTTATACTTTTTCATTTTTTCACTTTGTGATAATCTGTGTTAACGTAACACCACACAATGATAATATCCCATAAACTCATCTTATGAACTTTGCCTTTTTTAACATTTTTATACCATCCACCCTATACTAAATGATTACAAAAGGGCCAAAAAAACAAAGTTCATAATTTATCACACACAAGTATTAACAGTTTGGTGGTGAAAAAACAACACAAAACAACCTAATAAAAAACCATGAAACACAAACCACTAAAAAGATAAAATAAAGCCTAAGATAACCTCTCAGACCATTCTAAAGATTCTACACGATTTTTCCAAACACAATTTGTATGAGATTATCCACAAAAATTATTAAAAAAGGGCTATGATAGACAAAATCAAAGACGCTGCAGAAGAACTACTATACGACTTCGAACTCGAAGGCAAATCAAAAAACACGATAAGAGTCTACAAGAACGTCCTAGACCAATTTATCAAGAAAATCAAGAAAAGACCACCAGAGAATGAGGAGCAGCTTGTGAAGGCGATGAAGACTTTCTTGGCGAGGAAAAGACGCCTTGGCAGATCCGATAAGACCATACACTTGTACACCATAGTCCTACGGACACTCTTAGAGTATCTGGAGATTCCAAAAGACCAGATAAAGACTCCTAAGGTTGATCAGAGCCTCCCAAAGGCCCTCAGTGAAGAAGAACTCAAAAAATTCCTCAAGGTCGTGGATAATCCAAAATACAAGCTCATCATCGAACTACTCTACAAGACTGGGATGAGAATCAGCGAACTCCTCAACCTAAAGGTTAAGGATATTGACTTGGACACGGGGAAGATCATAGTCTGTGGAAAGGGTAAAAAAGAGCGTGTGGTCTACATAGACAAGGATATGATAGAAAAGATCAAACACTATAAAAAAGGGAGGAGTGGTAGGCTTTTTCCCATGACACAACACGCCGTCCAAGCCTATTTCAGGAGGAAAAGAAAAGAAGCAGGCTTAGATGAGAAGGTAACACCCCACGCACTCCGACACACATATGCAACCCGTCTCCTCGAGTTGGGGATGGATATAAGGTTGATTAAGGAGTTGCTCGGCCACTCGGATATTAGTACGACGCAGATTTATACGAAGGTCTCGGAGAAGCAGTTGAAGAAGGAGGTGTTGAAGCGTCTTAAAAAACTCCTATGAATAAACCTTAAGCCCTTATGGTGTGTTTGCCATGATGTTATGGTGTTTTTACCATGATAAGACTTATATATGAGTTTTCATAAAAAATATAAAAAAGGGTAATATCATATGAGAGTGATATAACATGATGCAGGTGCAGATTTTCCCCCATCGTCTGATAGGGGCTAACAGGACAGAAAAGATCTTGAATGAGCTGTCAAAGGTTGAGAGCATTCGGAGGATCGTCGTACAAGGCCCTAAACTCTATAAGGATGACCCAGAACGCCGAATGATCCAAATCGAGGACAAAAAATTCATCCTCGAGGTTATGGTTGGCAGGATCCTCCTCGAATTATATGATGCTGAAGAAATTGACACCATCAAGGAGATCTGTGATGAGCATTTGCCATTTGGCTTTGAAGTACACCTTGGAAAATTCATGAGAACCCAAAAAACAGTCACAGATCACCTGAAATATGGTGGAGGGCTTGAAAAAGTCCCGGATAAGCTCGTGGGCTTGGTGGATCCTGACAAGAGGTTGGTGGATTATGCTGTTGTTTTTGGTGTGCAATTGCAAGCAGGAGGATAATTTTCCCCACCTCAAAACTATTTTTAGTAACAAAATGTTACTAAAATAGAGGAAATATAAAAATAAAATTTAAAAGCAAAAGATCGTAACTCTATACATACTCTATTTTCGTGATACGTTTTTCGAAAATATCAAAGTGCTTCTTACAAATTTTCATCACCTTTCTCTATAACTCTAACTGTAACTTCGACTAAGTGTTTGCGTCCGTCTGCGATCCCCAAGGCCTCACGTGCAGCCTTGGGGATGAAAATCCTCCCCCGCCTCCCCATCCAAGCCGGGAAGGTTGTTTCTTTCATCATATCACCTCCTTTACAGGGGGTAAGGGTCGGGGCCGCGTTCACGTGCAAGGTGAAGGAAGGAACTGTACATTTCATTGAGTTTCTGTTCGCGCTCACTCAATCTGAGATAATAGTATTCATTGTCGACACTGTCAATTCTTCTAAAAAATTTCTCAAGCTTTGTCATTAAGAAAAAGAAGTCAGTAGGGTCGTTGTATGTGACTGAGAAGTCATTCTTCTCGTCGACTAGTCCGAGATCCCAGCCGGCAGGCCTGTAATAGTAAGTAAGCCTGCCGATAGTGACCTTGATCTTGCTGTCATTGCAAGGAATGATCTTTACTGTGAATGAGTAGGAGTTATTGAATCCTTCGGACTCTCGAGGCATCACTGTCTTTCTAATGATGATCCCTGAATTGTCGAATCTCACCCTGAAAAGCCCTGGATGATCTCTGATAACCGAATTAATGATTTTTCTGACTTTTTCCATCATATCACTCACCTCCGAGCAGCAGTTCATTGATGTCATCTTCAGACAAGATTTCTGCTTCTTTGTCTGTCATCACTGAAACGCCCTCACGGCTAATTGTATAAATGTAGCCGTGAGGCTTTCCGTATCGACGACCACTGATAGAGACTTTGATTTTGTTTGGCACTGGACTCACTACGACGTACTGTCGCCCTGAGCCCATGCGTCCTGCCTCGCCTTGGGCGATAACGCCCTCGACAAGGCAGGTAACCCTTCTTTCGAACTTGTGTTCATTGGATCCTCTGAACCCAATCGGACTTCTAAGTACGAGGATCACATGATCCTCGTCACTGTTCTCACTGTTCTTTGTCTCAACGATCTTCGGTCGGTGTGTTCTTGTCTCAGATAGTCGCGTATAATGTATTTCCACTTTTTTATCTTTTTTCCATTTTTTCAAACTCTCTTTTCTCAGTTTTACTGGGAGGACACCGCACTGGCGTCCTCTCCCTTTTTCCCCCACCGTAATGGCAGGGATTTTCACCCCGTTTGAGAGGGTGAAAACCCCAACTACTGGGGGTTTAATTTTTTCCTCTTTTATTTCATATATCTTCATATTCCCTCTTCTTTTTTTTTTTACTCTCTTTCTATTGTGTGAGGGTGACAACATCACCCTCACTAACGTCAGATACTTCTCTGATGTGAAGGGGGATAGTCACTTTCCCCCATTTTTGGACCTTCGCGGAGAATGTTACTTTCTCCATTTTCTTACCTCCCATGATTTTTTTTGAGGGTGGAAGGAGCCTATTCACCCTCCACCCAATCTCTTATGGATTCTACTATTGCTTCTTGGATATCTATGTCTTTAAGATCTTTTTCTTCTATTATGAGAATCTCTGGTTCAAGGTAGATGTCATAGCTTTTCATTGTCAAAGTATATATGCTGTCATACTTTTCCCAGACTGGGTACGCCCTTACAACCCCTTCTGAGAGCTCCACCTCAATGGTGGGGCCCTCAACGGGTGTCTTTTGCGGATCTTCTGCTATTTTCTCTGAGAACTCATAGATCTCTGCTATTGAGATCCCATCCTCGTAGACCTCCTCTACAAGCTGTAGGAGGTCTGGATCCTTAGAATCAAAATTGGAGAGGACTGGGAGACTCTCACGACTTGAATAAACCTCCCAATCCTCCACAGCATTTAATTCCTCCCAGAATGCATCTGGGAGGCTGTCGGCTGCTGGATGTTCTCTTATTTCTTCAACAAACCTTTTCATATGATTTAAAACCATTTTTTCACCTCCATTTTTTCTAAAAGAAATTAAAATTTTTTTAGAGTTCTTCAATCTCTCTCTCCTCTTCCTCATTTTCCTTGTATGCCTTTTTCACTTGTTTGTATATCTCATCGATGTCGAAGATCGCTTTTCCTTGTCGACGCACGTACTTGTACTCAACACGTCTGTGGGCCCTTGTAAGTTGCATTTCCAAGACCGGATCGTAGTGTAGTCGTATAACGGCGATCACACCTGGCCGGACATTATATACATCATTTCCAAGTTTCTTCTCAGACATTTTCCCTTCGATTATGGCTTTTTCAACCATTTTCTCAAGTTCTTCTTTTTCTATCATCATTCTCTCACCTCCTCAGCAACTATTTCCCTTATCCTTATTATTTTTGCCCCAGCCTTCTCCATCTCATCAGGGGCCAGCTCTTGGCCCCTCTGAGAGAAGGCGATGCCGGGGAGCACAAGCAGGTACACCTGTGCCCCCCTCTGAAGGGCCTCCAGGATCAGGGAGACAGGAAGAATCCCATATATCCTGTCCCCCTCTTCTATTTCCTCGGGTGTGAGGTGTTGGATAACCTCACCCTCGATTCCCTTGGCCCGGAGCCACCTTATGGCTCCAGGATGCCTTGTAACAATCTTTGTTTTCATTTTTTACCTCCCCTTTTTTGTTATGAGATAGTATGTCACAAGTCATATATATACTTTTTGACTTGTGACATACTATCCCACACTAAATGATGTGTCATAAGTCATATATAAATGTTTTGGCTGTGACAAAACAACAACTTCGCTAAACCAGAATATAACGAACTAATACCCAAACCCAAAAAAATCACACCCCACCAACAGACCCACACCACCAACCAAAAAAATGAACATACAACACCAAAAACAGAACAATCCAACCCACACAAAACAAAACCCAAAGCCCCACTCGCAAAAAAGTCACCCCCAGCCGCGCGCCACCACACGCACCATAAAAAAAGGATATAACACAAGATTGTGTACATTTTTGTACATTTTTGTATTGTTATGTGCTATAATGATTTCAATGGAAAAATTAGATTTTTCAAAATAGGGGGTTCTCCAGGCTTTTTTCGGCTATCCGAGGATCCTCGTCGGGTTTTTCTGAGAGATGTTAGATTTTTGAATATGGGCTGTTCTCCGGGCTCTGTTCGCCAAATGGGGACAGGAGAGGGCTTGGATTGGAAAAAATGTGTGGGCTTTTCTCCGGGCCACTTGGGGGTTGTCATGGGTTCTCAGGCGGATGCGAGGATTTAGAGTCGGTTTCTTGGTAAAATCTAATTTTTCAGGTGTTCTCTGGGGTGGGTGGGGGGTTCTCCATGCTCCTTTAGGATATTATATTTACTTTTAGTTTTATATACGCAAAAAAATTCGAAAATATTGCAAAGGTGTACGTGTCAATGTTTTGGGTGTACTTGTTAATGTTTTTTATTAATATGAGGGCGTGATAAATCGTGATAGTTTGAATGTTTTGGGTTGACATGTATATGTTTGCAATATTTTCGAGACTTTTGTATATAAAAAACTAGAAGTTAATATAATATCTAGACGAGGGCTTCTCCGCGCTCTTCTGGGCTAACGGCGGGTGGAAAAATTAGATTTTCCAAAAATAAGACTTTTTTGAGTTACGGGTTCTCCATGCTTCTTTGGGCTAACGGCGGGTGGAAAAATTAGATTTTTTGATTTTCTAATATTTCCATGCTTCTTCTGAAAATTCTTTAAGTAATCATCTTTTAGGGCATAACTAAATGTTGGAAAAAGCAAAAATTTTTTAACTTGGGTTTTATATTTTCTTATTATAATAGTTTGCTTTCCTTGCCCTA